>NZ_VFXM01000049.1:0-387 GCF_006519705.1 Ornithinimicrobium kibberense | reverse complement strand
GCCAGACGGCGAGCAGGTTGACGACGGAGCCTCCGTGGACCCAGATCACGTCTTGGTCGAGCAACACGTCCTCGATGTGCTGGAACGTAGGCTCAGCGAACAGGTTGAGGTTCACCAAGTCGAAACCCGCCTTGTATCCAGCCTCGGCCATCGCCGCGTTCTGGTGACGCTGGTCACCGGCGGCGGTGCCGATCTGGCACATCTTGGGCTTGCGGGTGGTGCCCGAGAGCTCCACGGCGTAGTGAACCAGTGGCCCGAACTCTCGATCTCCGAATTCGGGGGTTCGGTAGCCGCCTGAGGTGGCCAGGATGGTGGGCTGCGGAGCTGGCATGGTTCGACCCTAGGTGCACGGCTCCCAATGTCGAAGGTGATGTCCGCTCATGCCGC
>NZ_VFXM01000048.1:0-452 GCF_006519705.1 Ornithinimicrobium kibberense | reverse complement strand
GGTGGGATCTTCCGGGACCTGGCCGAGCAGGGCAACGCGCACGGCACCACCGCGACGCTCACCGAGCTGCACCGGTTCACCGACCCTGCCGAAGGCGCGGCCACCCTCGCCATCCGCGACGGTGACCCCGCCGCCCTGGAGCACTACCTCGACCATGGCCGCGTCCACGCCGGTGACACCGGGGACATGGTCGAGGCGGCGTACGAAGCCTGGGCCGCCGACCAGCAGGCGGGCCTGTCCAGCCTGCTGCTGGCCGCGACCCGCGACACCGTGCGCGAGCTGAACCAGCGCGCCCGGACCGACCGCCTCGAGTCCACCGGGCAACCCTCCGGACGGGAGGTGGCCCTGGGCGACGGCACCGAAGCCAGCGCCGGCGACACCGTGATCACCCGCCGCAACGACCGCACCCTCCGCGCCGCAGACGGGTCCTGGGTCAAGAACGGCGACCGATG
>NZ_VFXM01000047.1:0-479 GCF_006519705.1 Ornithinimicrobium kibberense | reverse complement strand
GGGGCTCGGGACATCGGCCTACCGGCCTGCGGCAGATCCGCGCACTTATTAGGCCGCCTAGCGGATGATGGTGGAGTGCGTGATCACTACCCAGAAGACGCAGACATCGACGCTGCTGCGGAGCCAGGCGTGTGCACGGAGCCTGACACGAGCATGACGGGTCCCGCCTTGACGCTCGACGTCGACGGTGAGGTGTTCGAGGTGCGAGCGGATGGACGGGGAGGGACAGACTACGTGTGGAGCAGCGGCCCGAACCCAGGCTACGGGTTCGGCCTCGGCCCGACTCGGGACATGTCACTGGAAGAGCACCGGAAGAACATCCATAACTTCCTCGCGGAGATCGACCCCGCCACTGGCTATCTCCTGGAGGCTTGAGTCCGCTCGCACCGCCGCTGATGTCCGGCGCGTAGTGGACGTGCACAACTCTATGGGCCTCGGCCGGCGCGCTCGGCGGCAAAGATGCTCCTATTGGTGTCAAG
>NZ_VFXM01000046.1:0-490 GCF_006519705.1 Ornithinimicrobium kibberense | reverse complement strand
GGATCGTGTGCCAGCTGCATGCGCTGCTGCTGGAGATCGTGCCTGGTGGGGCCAAGAAGGACCTGTCCGCGGCCCAGGCCCGCAAGATCCTGGCCGGTGTCCGACCGCGTGACGTCGTGGGCAAGACCCGCAAGCGCGTCGCGCTGGAGATGGTGGCCGACCTGGAGAAGACCTACCGGCGCAAGAAGGAGGCGAACAAGGAGCTCACCGAGCTCTTGGCCGCCACCGGCACCAGCCTGCTCGGACTGCACGGCATAGGACCCTCCGGTGCGGCCCGGTTGCTGGTCGAGATCGGTGACATCACCCGGTTCCCCACCAAGGGCCACTTCGCGTCCTGGACCGGCACCGCGCCGGTGGACGCCTCCTCCGGAGACAACGTGCGCCAACGCCTCTCCCGCGGCGGGAACCGGCACATCAACCAGGTGCTGCACATCATGGCCACCGTGCAACTGCGCACCAGGACCACCGAAGGCCGGGCCTACTACGACCG
>NZ_VFXM01000045.1:0-507 GCF_006519705.1 Ornithinimicrobium kibberense | reverse complement strand
CGTGCCCGACCAGGCCACCCCCGGCAACGGGGCCTGCCCCACCACCGGCCCGCCCTGTGGGACGGCCGCAGGTGCCGAGGCGTCCGGGCTCGACGAGGACGGGGGTGGTGCTGCCGACGGTGGTGCAGCCGGGCCTGACGGCTGGGACGGCGGTCCTGGCAGCGGGGAGGACCGGGACTGTTCATGCCCACACCTGCGGGCAAGCCAGTCTGGCACCGGGGGCCATCCGGATCCGGCCAGGCTCAGGGCTCCGAGGTCCCTCGGACCATCTCCGCCCTCGCTCCCCTGGCTGACACCGCCCTCGCTCCCCTGGCTGACTCCTCCGCCGTTGCTGCGGACGACACCTTCGCGCTGTGGTTGGTGGGCACGCTCGGGGCCCGTGTCCCGGCCGGTGTGGGCGCACCGGGGGCAGACCACCGTGCCGGTCAGGCAGTCCCAGGGGACCACGACCTGCAGGTTCACCGGTGGGGTCGCCGTCGTCACCGCGGCCAGGCCGTCCAGGTCCTG
>NZ_VFXM01000044.1:0-525 GCF_006519705.1 Ornithinimicrobium kibberense | reverse complement strand
GTGATGGGCGCTACCGCAGCCAGTTCGAAACGGGAACGTCCAATGGCGGCCTGACTGCCCATGAGGATGGGGACAGATGGCGCTGGGAGAGCCGACTCTTCCGGGGGCGTTACGACGGCGCTGCGCATAGCGAGCGTCCGGTGTACGGGGCCCTGAACTTCGCTGACGACCCTTACGGCGGATCCGTCCGGTTCGGATCGGCACACCTGCGGCTTCGCGAGGAGGTCATGGATCGATGCACGTTCTGCTTTCCCGATTCGGTCTTCGAACCCGATGCTGTCACCGGATCGGGTGAGGTCGACGACCTGATCCGCTTGGCACATGCGAGTGAGCTGGACCACCTGGATCGATATGTCGAGGCACATGTCCACGGTCAGGTATGCATCGCGCGCGACGTCGAGGCTGTCGTGCTCGACCCCTGCTATCAGGGCACAGATGTCGAACGAGCAGCCGAGAGATTCGACTGCCCTGTCGAATGGCACCCCGGCTTCGCTACCGCCACTGCATCACTGGACCCGAGCTACC
>NZ_VFXM01000043.1:0-545 GCF_006519705.1 Ornithinimicrobium kibberense | reverse complement strand
TCACGTGCGTCTATACCCTGTACAGGGACGGGGCGACGTACACCTTCTCCGAGGCGGACACCTTCGCCGGCATGACTGCCTTCCAGTGGTGGGACTGGGAGGCAGACGGCTACACGCGCCAGCAGGTCAACAAGATCATCACCGCGGTGGAGTACACGGTGCTCCTCGCCGAGGTGATGCCCGACGGGACCGTCGGAGAGTTCGTGGAACAACCGCTCCTGAGGCCTCCGGTGAAGTACCACGTCATGGATCGTCAGGGCCTGACGGCCTACCAGACGGCAGGCGTGGTCCTCGACCTGGACGAGGGCACCTACCTGAGCCGGTTCACCTTCGAGAGCCCTGACTTCCCGGAGTGGAGCTCCACCGAGGAGGTCACGCTGGTCATCACCCCGGACTGAGGACTGCCGCACCCCGTGTGCCCGCCGCTACGCTCGTCCCATGGCTCGTGGGGAGGCCGGCGGGGTCCTCGACGTCAGACTGCTCGGCAGGGTGGCCGTTCGCACCACGGCAGGGTGGCGCGACGACTGGCCACGTCCGGCCGCCCG
>NZ_VFXM01000042.1:0-616 GCF_006519705.1 Ornithinimicrobium kibberense | reverse complement strand
CGGCGGATCCGGTCTGTCACGCACCTCGGTGGTACAGCGATGTACCGACCGTCCCGCGGATCGAGCATTGCTTGTCGCCGGGGCTCGGCTACCGGTAGGGACCAGACAGATGGCGTGACGCGTCGTCGGAGAGTCGCTGACGCTCTGCTCGTTGCTGGCTGGCCCGGAGTCCCTCTCCCCCAGCGTCTACGTTCCGTTTGCCGGTCGCGGTAGGCGGTGCGCTGAGTCGACGGATGAGTCGGTTCTGGTGCCTGGCGACGTCGGGTTCCGTGATGGGCGGGCCGGTGGGGTTGGGGTCGGTCGGTGCGATGTCATGCGCCGCTCGCCAGACGGTGAGGTCACCGAGGAACTGGTCGTCGACGTCCGGGGGCAGAGATCGCTGCCACGGCCGGACGGACGCGCCGGCCTGCTGGCCCTGGACGGCGACGCGCTCGGCCAGCTGCTCGATTTGGTGAGTCAGCCGGTCCACGTAGTCGCTCGTCCCACTGTCCTGTCGCAGCACCGTTGGGACGTCGGGCAGCCACGGCAGGGGCTTGTCACGATGGGACGCGGGCGTGGTGCCGGCGATGCGCCAGGCGAGGGCGGCGGCGGGGTCGTCGGCCTCGACCAGGCTCTG
>NZ_VFXM01000041.1:0-653 GCF_006519705.1 Ornithinimicrobium kibberense | reverse complement strand
TGCCAGAGGATCGGTACAACCCATTAGATGCGTGCGTCCACGGACGACGTCCAGCCGCGAGCCCGAGGTCGGGGGTTGCCTTGTCAGTGCTGAGTGATACACCGTGCCCATGACTGACGCGAACGTCCTGCCACCGTTTCAGGTGTCCCACTCCGCTGTCCAGGCCATTCAAGATCTCGGCGGCGCCGTGCGAATCGACATAGAGGATGGCGGTTGTTGCGGAACCACCTATGTCTTCGAGCTGGTGGACCCCCAGTCCGACGCTGTTGCCCAGGACGCCCAATACGGCTGTCCTGGTGCGTGGCTTTTCGTGTCACCCACCGCAGCGCCGATTCTCAAGGAGGCTGTGCTCGACTATGGAGCGGCCCTGAAACCTCCGCGTTTCCGGATTCCCCGCAACCCGAATGTCGACAATGTCTGTGCCTGCCGACGCTCGTTCGGCGACCCGTGGCCCGGACCACGGCAACCGGCATGCCGGTCGTACATGCCAATGCCCTGGGACACCGAGTACGAACCGCCCCGAGCCTGGCTTCGACAGACTGGATGGGCAGCGCCGAACGAGACGCCCGCGGACGAGTAGTCACCTTGACCCAGCGGCACAGACGCGATGAGCGTGACCGTGTCGCGGCATGAGCGGACATCACCTTCGACAT
>NZ_VFXM01000040.1:0-669 GCF_006519705.1 Ornithinimicrobium kibberense | reverse complement strand
GGGAAGGCCCACCGCGCCAGCGAGATCAGCCGGCGGCGGGCCCGGTTGCCGTCCACGACCAGCTTCCCGCGGCGGGTCACCGCCCGGCGCAGCGACAGCTGCGCCGGGGACAGCGGACGCAGCGGGGTGAGGGTGAAGACCTCCCCGGCGGTGGCCAGCACGTCGGCGTCGATGACGTCGGACTTGTCCTTGCCGATGATCGCGCCCCGCAGCCGGGCCGCGTGCCGGGCCCCGAGCAGGGACAGGTCACCACCGGCCTGACGCATCGCGATCGATAGCGCGAGCCAGGTCATCGACGTCGGCTCGGCGACAGCGACCACCCCGGGGTGCCTGCCCAACCGTGCGCTGAGCGCGTTCAGGCCGGCCAAGGTAGGCGGGGTGGTGAACCGGGTCAGGCGCACCTGCCCGTCGCCCAGGATCTCCCGCACGCACACGTGATGGTTGGCCACCACCGCGGCGTCGATGCCGACCTGGACCCGCACCGGTGACGAGGGCACGGTCGTGGGGTCGGTACTGTGAATGGACACGAGGGTTCCTCCGTTCGCAACGATGAACGTGAACCCGTTCCTCGACGACCACCGGCCAGTGACCACGAGGATCGGGCTCGCCAACAGCGGCGGGAGAACCCTCGCGTCCTGACCGGCAACACCCCGGGCAACGTCCGCGACA
>NZ_VFXM01000004.1:0-231640 GCF_006519705.1 Ornithinimicrobium kibberense | reverse complement strand
AGACGCCCGACCGAGTCACGCCCCATCACGTCGGCAACGCCATCACCGTTGAAGTCCAGCCGCGCACGTGTGCCACTGACCATGAAGGTGACCTGAGCCGGAGGACTTGTGTTCTTCGCCCGGTCGACCGACCTGACCCGGACCGTCTGCTCACCGGGCGGCAGGCGCAGCGTGACGGGCAGCGACGTCGGCGCGAACTCGCCATCCACGGCGTACTCGGTGGTCGTGCCGTCCTCGACCTGCGCGTCCAGAACTACCCGTTCGGGAACGCTCCCACCCGGCGCCGGCGAAGTGATGCGGGGAGGTGCCGGCGGGGTGGTGTCGACGGCGAAGGCCACGCGTACCGTCTCCGACCCATCCACCTGCCGAAGGGCGAAGTCGTAGCTCCCGTCGACGAGCGCCGCCGAGGTGAAGGACTCACCGCCGCACTCCACCCAGACGGGCTCCTCGCCGGCGCCGCTCACCGCGCACTCGACAGCAAGGCCGTCCGTGCGGATGGTGAAGGTCGGCGTGGGGTCATTGGTCCAGCCTGGGTCGGGGGCGACGGATCCATCCGCGAGCGTCGGGCCCCCGACGATCTTGAGGCCCAGCGGAACGGCGTGGATCGCCCCCGAGCCTGGTGTCGCAGGATCGGAGTCCGACGCGACCAGGACCTTGCTGTCGAACCACCCCAGCCCCGAGACGTTCGTCTGCCCGGTGAGCCACTCCCTGTCAACTGCTCCCGAACCGAGGTCGACCCGTTCGACGACGTCGCGCCCCGGGCCCCTTCCCGACGTACCGACCAGGAGCTCGCCGGTCACATCGGACAGCAGCAGTGCCGAGGAGTCGGACACCTCGACGGCTGGCCCCGTCTCCTCCGTGCCGCGGCGTCCCTGTGGAGGCAGGTCGAGGACGGTCACGCCGTCGGACTCGGCCAGGTAGAGACGACCGGCCTCGGTGGGCTCCTCGGCGAAGGCGACCGAGCGAGCACCCGGCGACGTCGTGAACCCGACGGTACGGACATGTGGCTGTTCGGCTCCCGGGTCGTCGATGCGGAGCACGGTGCGGGCGTTCTCCATCACGACGTAGGCGCCACCGTCGGCCGCTGCGACGACGGCCGACGGCCGCACGAGGTCGTCCAGGACGGTCAGGTCCCCAGCGGGACGATAGGAACCGGCGGCAGCATCCCACCGGGCACGGACGATGAGGGGCGCGCTCCGGTCGGGAATGAGGACCACTTCCAGGCCAGGGCTCTCCGGGTCGGTGTCGAACCCGGCCGGAACTCCCGGCAGGCCAACGGACGACCCGGCGTCTGCGCCGCCGAGGCACGTCATCTCCTCTATCGTCCCAGAGGTCGTTGCGGTGAGCCTGCAGAAACCTGCCTTCGAGTCCGCGACCCAGACCTGCCCTCGAGGGTCGGTGACCGTCCCGCGGACGTCTGTCACGGACGCAGCGACCGGTGCCGGCGCCGAAACCGCGTGCACGGGGAGCGCGAGCGCGACCCCTACGGCGGCCGCTGCGAGCACGGCAGCTGGCCTGGACAACGGCGCTCCTTCCCGTGGACTCGGTCGATCCAGCATAATCGGTGGCGAACCTGAAGGAGGGACCTGGTGAGCTTCGCCCTGTCGACAAGTGCGGTCGACATCACCCCCGCGCCGGGCACGAATCGCTACCTGGCGGGGTACGGGAGCCAGACGACCCCCCGTTCGGTCAGCACGGACGAGCCACGCAGACCCCTCATGGCCCGATGTGTCGTCCTCTGGGACGATGAACGGCCTGTAGCCGTGGTCAGCCTCGACATCCTCGGCCTCCCCCGGTCGATGAACCAGCGACTGCGTCCCCGGTTGCGTGAACTGGCGGCCTGGGCGGATGCGGACGTCATGATCGCAGCGACCCACACCCACAACGGGCCCGTCGTGGTCGACTACCTCCACCCGTTCGCCACTTACGGACTGGTGGACCTGGCCGGGATCCAGGCCTACAGCTCCTGGCTCGAGGACACGGTCGTCGACCTCGTCCGCACCGCCCTCCTCGCAGACCGGACACCGGTGACTCTCGACTACACCGTGGCCACCGAGACCTTCGCGTACAACCGCCGCGGACTGTCCTACGTCGAGACGGCCGTGCCCGTGATGGTCGCCCGTTCCGCCCAGGGCGACCCCCGTGCAGTGGTCTTCGGGTACGCGGCCCACCCGACGGCCGGAGGACTGCGCTCACAGTTCGACCCCGACTACCCGGGAGGTGCCTGTGCCGAGATCGAGGCGGCCTACCCTGGGTGCATCGGCCTCTTCCTGCTCGGAGCCGCCGGCGACCAGGGCCCGCTCGGCATCACGGGTCTCGACAGCGCCGACGCCCTCGGAGCCAGGTTGGGGGCGACCGTGCTGGAGGCCGTAGCACGGCGCGGCCGGCCCGTGGATGGGCCGGTCCGAACCCAGCTCACCGAGATTCCCCTCCCCCTGGAGATCTCGACGGACGCAACGACGCTCGCCAACTTCCGCAACGCCTTCGTGGAGCGGCTGAAGAACCTGGAGGGCCAACCGGCCTACTACCAGCGACACGCCGAGATCATGATCGCGCGAATCGACACGGGCAACATCAGCACCACCGTCCCTTTCCTCGCCCGCCTCTGGACCTTCGGTGGAGCGGATCCTCTTCGGCTCCTCTTCACCTCCGGTGAGCTCGTCAGCGGGTATGCGGTCTACTTCCGCGCACGCCACGGAGGCGCCGAGCGGCTGTGGGTGGGGGGCTACGCCGATGAGCTCCCCTGCTACATCCCGAGCAACGAGTTCTTCCCGCCTACCATGCCCAACGGTAGTTACGAGGGCGGCTGGGCCGCCGACTTCCCGGCTGTCGCGGCGGGAAGCATGGCGGCCTACGGCTGGGCGGCCCACTTCCGCTACGGGGCTGGTGGGGTCGAGCAGGCGGTGATCGCCGGGATCGGCTCCCTGCTCGCCTGAGCTCCGCGGCGGCCCGGACCACCGCGGGACTGGCCGCTCTGTCTAGCGCATCCGAGCTCACCGGCAAGCCTCTGGACCCTCCCTCCGCCACGCGGACACCTCAGGCCTGGGCCCGCAGGTACCTCCCGAAGTGCGGCACGGTGAACGCGATCCGGCCCCGCTCGCCGCTGTAGATCAGCCCCTTCTTGAGCAGGGCGTCCCGGGCCGGCGACAGCGACTGCGGCTTGCGGCCCAGGTGGGCGGCGATGTCGGCGGTGGCCACCGAGCCGACCTCGTCCACCTCCTGACCGGCCTCGACCTGCTGGGCGGCCAGGTCGGCCATGGCCCGCAGGTACTCCCGCTCCCCCGGAGTCGCCCGCTCGTAGCGCGAGCCGAAGAAGCCCACCGCCAGCTCCTCCTCGGCGTCGGGCGCGGCGACCCGCACGTCCTCGGCGGTGATCGGCGACCGCGGGGCCAGGTCCCAGACCTCCTTGCCGTAGGCCTGGATGAAGTAGGGGTAGCCGCCGGTCGCGGCATACATCGCCTCGAGAGCGTCCTGCGCCCACTCGGCGTCCTCGTCCGCGGCGGGGTTCTGCAGCGCGCGGACCGCCTCCTCGCGGGAGAGCCGGTCGATCCGGTTGTAGCGGAACAGCCGCTCGGAGTAGGACTTGCTCGCCGACAGCACCGCCGGCAGGTGCGGCAGCCCGGCCCCGACGACGATGACCGGCAGCGCCGACTGGCTCAGCTCGTGGCAGGCCGCGCAGACGGCCGAGACGTCCTCGGGCGCCAGGTCCTGCATCTCGTCGATGAAGACGGCCACGCCCTTGCCGACGTCCGCGGCCAGACCGCCGACGTCGGTGAACAGCTCGACGAGGTCGATCTCGATGTCACCGGAGTCGGCCCGGCCGCTGATCGCAGGGACGTCGATGCCGGGGTTCCACCGATCGCGCAGCTTGGCGCCGGGCTGGTCCTTCTGCGCGAACGCCTTGATGACGCCCAGGACGTGGTCGAGCTCCTCGCCCCTGGGGTGGCCCAGCTCGCGCACGGCCACGTGGAGGGCGGCCGCCATCGGCCGGCGCATGCCCTGGTCGGGCCGCGCCTCGTACTTGCCGGTCCCCCACCGCGCCCGCACGGCCGTGCTCCGCAGCGCGTTGAGCAGGACGGTCTTGCCCACCCCACGCAGCCCGGTGAGGATCATCGAGCGCTCGGGTCGGCCCCGCTGGATGCGTTCGAGCACGACCTGGAATCGTTGGAGCTGCTCGTCGCGGCCGGCGAGCTCGGGCGGGCGCTGGCCGGCGCCGGGGGCGTAGGGGTTTCGGATCGGATCCACCATCGGACCGTATGCCGTTCTCTAGCGTGGGAGGCAGAGACACGCAGAGAGAAGCAGAGGCGGCGCTCGCTCGCACCGTCTCCTCCCCTCTAGCCACCCGGCTAGAGTGGGACAGATGCGCCCAGAAGACCTCTCCCGGGTCCCGCTCGGGGAGCGCCTCACCGTCCGCCACCGACTGGCCGACGGGCGGGCCAGCGACGTCGTGGGACACCTCGTGGGGCGCGACGGGCAGACCCTGGTCCTCGACACGCGCCGTGGCCGGGCGGTCGTCCGGCTGACGGACGTCGTCGTGGCACGGGTCGTGCGGGCCGTCCCGTGGCGGGTGGCCACCTTCCTCGAGCGCGCCGAGGTGGCGGTGCTCGACCTGGACGGGGTGCTGCGCGACTTCGACACCGAGGGCCACGTCGGCCGCGCCGCCGCCGAGCTGGGCACCGACCTGGAGGGCCTGCTCGAGGTTGCCTTCGGCATCGACGAGGCGATGGCCATGCTCACCGGGCGCTGCACGCACGCGGAGTGGGTGCAGGCCCTCGAGACCAGGCTGCTGGACGACGGTCACCATCCGCCCGCGGTCGAGCGGCTGATGACCGTCTGGGTCGAGGACCGGGGCACCCCGGTCGCCCCGACGACCGAGCTGGTCGACCGGCTCTGCGCCGCCGGGACGCCGGTGTTCGTCTTCACCAACGGCACCGACCGGGTGCCCGAGGAGCTGGAGCACATCGGCCTGGGCCACCTGGTGCCCGCCCTGATCAACGCCTGCGACCTGGGCGTGGCCAAGCCCGACCCCGAGGCGTATGCGGTCGCGCACGCCGAGATCGAACGTCGCCTCGGGCGCACGGTCGGGCGGGAGCAGGTGCGCTTCACCGACGACCGGCCGCACAACGTCGAGGCGGCCCGGGAGTTCGGCTGGCAGGCCCGGATCTTCACCCCGCCGTCCTGACGGGCCCCCCGTCAGAGGACGGTGGGCTCCCCGTCGCCCTCGGCGGCCATCGCCTTGCCCTGACGCTTCCAGGCCTGCATGCCCCCGTCGACGTTGACCACGTCGAACCCCTGCATGACCAGCCACTGCACGGTACGGCCCGAGCGGCTGCCGGTGCGGCAGATGACGGGCAGCGACTCGTCGGTGATCGGCACCTCGTCCAGCCGCGCGGGCACGTCACCCATGGGCAGGTGGATGGCACCGGGCGCGTGCCCGGCGGCGAACTCGTCGTGCTCGCGCACGTCCACCACGAGGGCGTCGTCGGGGATCTCGTCGACGGAGACGGTGGGGATCTCGCTCATGTGGGCCATCCTCCCACCGCGACCGACCGGGCTCCACCGCAGCGGGAACCCCCCCCCCCCCGCTACCGCAGCAGCCGGGACATCCGCCGGTCGGCCAGCTCCTTGCCACCGGTCTGGCAGGTGGGGCAGTACTGCAGCGAACGGTCGGCGAAGGAGACCTCCCGCACCGTGTCCCCGCAGACGGGGCACGCCTCGCCCGTGCGCCCGTGGACGTTCATCCCGGCCCGCTTGGCGTCCTTGAGCTCGGCGGCGGGCCGCCCCTCCGCGGCCATCACCGCGGCGTTCAGCGTCGTGCGCAGCGCCTCGTAGAGCCGGGCCACCTCCTCCTCGGTGAGCGTGGCGGCGATCGCGAAGGGCGACAGCCGGGCAGCGTGAAGGACCTCGTCGGAGTAGGCGTTGCCCACGCCCGCCAGCACCGACTGGTCGCGCAGCAGCCCCTTGACCTGGGTGCGCCGGCCCTCGAGGAGCGCGGCGAACTGCTCGGGCCCGAAGTCGTCGGCCAGCGGGTCCGGCCCGAGGGAGGCGATGCCGGGGACCGCGGAGGGGTCGGGCACGACATACGCCGCCAGGCCCTTGCGCGTGCCCGCCTCGGTGAGGTCGAAGCCGGAGTCGTCGTCGAGCCGGACGCGCAGGGCGATCGGGGACTTCCCGGGGCGGACGCGGGTGGCGGGGACCTGCTCGTACCACCGCAGCCAGCCCGCCCGGGCCAGGTGGAAGACCAGGTGGGTGCCGTCGACGTCGAGGTCGACAAACTTGCCGTGCCGGTGCACCCCGTCGACCGGGCGGCCCACGAGCGAGTCCGGCGGCGGGTCGAAGGTCTTGAGCACCGCGATCGAGCCCAGCTCGACGTCGGTGACGACCCGGCCGACGGCACGACCGCCGAGGAAGTCCACGAGGGCCTGCACCTCGGGCAGCTCAGGCATCCTCGCCCTCCTCCACCTCGGCGTCCGGGACGGCGGCCAGCCCGCTGCCCGGGTCGGGCGTGGCCGGCCCGTCGACCTCCCGGCGGTGCTGGCGGGCCGCGACGAGCAGCTGGTGCAGGCCGTAGCCGTTGGGCGCCTTGAGCATCGGGGCCTTGGCCCGCTTGCCCAGCAGCTCGTCGGTGGCCACCGGCAGACCGCTGGAGAGCACCTGCTCGGCGGGGGTCAGCTCGCGGATGCAGATCGCCTCGACCGCGTCCGGGTGCTCGGCCGCCAGGGTGCCGTAGATGACGGGGTCGTGCTGGCCGTCGTCGCCGACGAGGATCCAGCGGATGTGCGGGAACTCCTCGACCAGCCGGCGCAGCTCGCGCTCCTTGTGCTCCTGCCCGGAGCGGAACCACCCGGTGTTCGTCGGCCCCCAGTCGGTCAGCAGCATCGGGCCCACGGGGTAGTCGTGCCGGCGCAGGAAGCGGGTCAGCGCCGGGGCGGTGTTCCAGGCGCCCGTGGACAGGTAGAACAGCGGCATCCGCGGGTCCTCGGCGACCAGCGCGCGGTACATCGAGCCCATCCCGGGCACCCGCTCGCGCACCATCTCCGAGCGGACGAAGGTGTTCCAGCCGGCGATGAGGATACGTGGAAGGTGGGTGATCATCACCGTGTCGTCGATGTCGCTGACCAGCCCCACCTCGGCCTCCGGGTCGACGACGTGGACGGACACCGTCACCGAGTCGCCGTTGGGCAGGGAGACGCTCGCGTCGTGCCAGCCCGGGGCCAGCCCGTGGCCGGGCACCTCGACGTCGACGTAGCCGCCCCGGTCGCTGGTTGTGGTGACCGTGGCCCGCCCCATCCGGACGACGACCTCGGCACCGACCTCGGGGGCGGTGAGGAAGACGCGCCAGCCCCGCTGGGCGATGTCGAGCAGCGAGTCCTGCGCGTGGGTCAGCGCGGTGCGTTCGTGCGGGTCGTGGCGCGACAGGACGACCCGGGCGAACACGCGGGCCCGCTCGGTGCTGGCGTAGCCGGTGTAGCCGAACAGCCGCTGCTGCCACCCGCGCTTCACCAGGGACGACCCGACCCGGGCGCGGACGGAGTCCTCCAGCCGGGCAGCGATGTGGGGGCGCGCCATGGGGATCAGACTAGCGGCGCCCACCGTCAGGTATGCGGCGCGCGTGCGCTTCGGCGCCTGCGTCAGTCGGCCGCGGCGACGGAGGCGTCGTGCTCGGCCGCCGCCTGCTCCTCGGCGGCGCGCTCGGCCTCCCGCCGCTCGCGGGCCGCCGCGGCACCGGGCGCACCCTCGACGGTGCCGGCCTCCAGGGCGACCTGCTCGACCGCGACCCAGGTGGGACCGTCGACGACGCCGGTGACCTCCAGGCCGGCCGCCTGCTGGACCTGCCGGACCGCCTCGGCGGTCATCGGGCCGAAGCTGCCGTCGGTCTCCAGGTCGAGCAGCCCCTGGAGCAGGGCCACGGCGCCCCCGGCGTGGTCGCCCTCGGGCCGGAGGGTGCCGTCCGGGTCGGCGACCCGGTCGAGGTCGCCCTGCTCCAGCTCCAGGTCCCGCACGGCGGAGGTCGGATGCGCGGTACGCTCGGCGGTCAGCCAGGTCAGCGGGGTGACCACGGCGGCGTCCTCGGCCCGGCGGTCGGCCTGGGCCTGCAGCACGGGCACGGTCGCCTCCCACTCGGCCAGCGCGGCCGCGGTGATCGGGCCGAAACTGCCGTCCGTCTCGACGCCGAGGAACTCCTGGAGGACCGTGACGGCCTCGCCGGTGTCGCCCTGGGCGAGGGTGGTGCGCAGGTGGGGCGTGAAGGCCGTGGTCTGCCAGTCGGCCCGCTCGGGGGGTCGGACCGTCGCGGGCAGCTCGCCCAGCTCCCAGCCGAGCAGCGCGGCGTAGGTGAAGTCGTCGGCGATGCCGGTCACGGGCAGGTCGTGCTCGGTCTGCCAGGCGATGAGCTCGGTCCGGGTGCGGTCGTCGAGCACGCCGCTGACCGGGAGCCCGAGCTGCTCCTGGAGCATCGCCACGCCGCCGCCGGACTCCCCGGGGCGCACGCGCTGCATACCCGTGGCCGGCGCCGCCGTCAGCGCACCCTGCTCGCACGCGGTGACGCGGGGCAGCTGGTGCAGCGGGGCGTACTGTCCCGGGACCACGTCGCACGGGCCCAGGTCGGGCTCGGTCACGGCGACGCCCGTCCACCACGAGGTGCGCATCTGGGCACCGTCCCAGGTGAACGAGAAGTGGATGTGGTCGGTGTGCGGGGTGCCGGTGTAGAACTGCCATCCGCGGCCGTCGCCGTGCCAGATGAGGCCGTTCCAGATGAGGTACTCCAGGCCGAACCGGTCGGCCATCTCGCCGTCGTTGTCGGTGAGCCACACGATGACCGAGTCGGCGATCTGCCGGTCGGCCGGGTCGAAGGCGTTGAGCGGCCAGTCCAGGCCGCGGCCGTCGTGGTGGAAGCTGGCGTAGTCGATGCAGGGCCGGGAGCCGAACCACGTGGGCCGGTCGTAGTGGCCGGTCACGAGCAGCGCGAAGGCGACCACCCCGGGGCGGTCGACCGGGTCGCAGGAGACCTGCTGGGCGAACGGACCGCGCTCGTCGACCTCGACCGGCAGCGCCTCGTTGACCGGCGGCTGCGGGACCACGGCCGGGTCGGCCGGGACCGGGGAGAAGACGGCCGGCCCGCCCGCGTTGCCGTTGGGCACGTAGCCGGTGGCCGTGGGCGGCGGGGAGACGGGCGCCGGAGCGGGGGCGGGTTCCGTGGTGCCCTGGTCGGCAGGCGGCGCGGTGGCTACGCCGGGATCCGCCGGCTGGGCGGGGGCACCGCCCTGGGGATCCACGGGCACGGGCTCGGGGTTGGCCAGGGCCGGCGAACCCCCGAGGGCCAGGGCGCCGGCGAGCAGGGCCGTCGCACTCCACCGGGCGGCTGCGGCCACCGTGCTCCGGCGGGATCCCCCTGCTGCTGACATCGCTGCTCTGCTTCCTGTCACCACTGACGACCTGCACGAGACCCGTCACGGGGGCCCGCGTCGAGGCAACTCTATGCCGCCGTCGGCCCGCTGACCAGAGGGTTCGCACCCTCTTTGCCCTCCTGTGACCAACCAGTCACCGGCGCGAGTCCCACCTGCCACATGGGCCCCATCCAGGGGTCGCCGGAGACGGCGGACGGGCCACCCCCGAGGGGATGGCCCGTCCGTCGTCGTGCGTTACTTCGGCCGGCGGCCGCTCAGCGGGTCACAGCCCGTTGACGCGGTCCTCCGGTGCCTCGAGGTCGGGGTGGGCCTCGAGGTAGGCGACCAGGTTTGCCAGGTCCTCCGGACCGCCGGCGACCAGGGTGCCCTCGGTGAAGGCGGTGAACGAGTCCCCACCCTCCGCCAGGAAGTTGAGGGTGCCCACACGGTAGGTGGCATCGAGGTCGATCGGTTCACCGTGCAGATACATCGAGCCCTCAACGACGGACATGGTGTCGGGGTTCCAGGTGTAGCTGAACCCTTCGGAGACCCCGAGGGCCAGCATGGGTCGCGTCCCGCGGTCGTCGATCGGCTGGTACTGCTGGTTGAGGACCTCCTCGATCTGGGCACCGGTCATCTCCAGCGTGACCAGAAGGTTGCCGAAGGGGGCCACGTCGTAGGCCTCCGCGTAGGTGATCTCCCCGGGGGCCTCGCCCGCGCTGATCTCGTCGACGAGGAGCTCGCTGCGAACTCCTCCGACGTTCATGAACGCGACGTCCGACTCGGCGTCCTGGGTGCCCCAGAGGATGACGTCGGCGATGAGGTCCGCCATCGGCGTCTCAGTCGCACGGCTGCTGTTGGAGTCGCCTGTGATGTCCTCGGCCACCGTCCCCACCACCTGCGCGGCGAAGACGTCGGAGAGGGCCATCCACTTGTCCACGATCGACTGAATGGCCGGGTCACCCACCCCCTCGAGGTCGACGACGTGGTTCGTGGCGTCGACCGAGTCCCGGACCACGTCGCCGCTTCGACGGTCGACCTGCAGGTCGATCTCGGTCAGGACGCGCGCGTAGTCGCCCGAACTCGTCACCGGACGGAGAACGCCGTCCGGGTCGGGCAGGTCGCAGATGTAGGCGGCGTGGGTGTGCCCGGTGAGCAGCCCGTCCACGGCCGGAGTCACTGCCTCGTTGATGTCGAGCACCGCACCAGAGAGACCGTCGCAGCCTGCGTTCACGGACTCCGTCGTGATGACATCCGGGTAATCCCCGGCGTAACCACCCTCGTGCATGGTGACGAAGATGGCGTCGATTCCCTGGGCCTGCAGCTCCTCGGCGTAGGCGTTGATGGTCTCGGCCTCGTCGAGGAAGTCGACGGCGGCGACCCCGGAAGGGGAGACCAGGGCAGGCGTGGTGGACGTGACGATCCCGATGAAGGCGACCTCCACACCCTGGATGCGCTCGACGTGGTAGGGGGGCAGGATGGTCTCCCCGGAGTCCTTCCAGACGACGTTGGCTGCGAGGTACGGGAAGTCCGCGCCCTGGTAGGGGGTCTCGAGGTACTGCCCGTCCTCCGGGTGGTTGCCACCGTGCACCATGCGCATGAGCTCGTCGACCCCCTCGTCGAACTCGTGGTTGCCCACGGAGGCCGCGTCGAGACCCAGCTCGTTCAGGACGTCGATGGTCGGCTCGTCGTGGAACAGGCCGGACTCGAAGGTGGATCCTCCGATGTTGTCGCCGGACGAGACGGTCACCGAGTTGCGGTCGCCGGCCTCGGCCCGCAGCTCGTACGTCAGGGCCCCGAGCTGGGGGGCGTGCTGGATCCGGCCGTGGAAGTCGCTGGTGTGCAGCAGTTGCACGTCGACCATCTGGCCGGGGGGCGTGCCCTTCTTGCCGTTGTTGCTGCCCGGGCCCTTGTTGGGGTTGTCGGCCTTGTCGTGCCCCTTGGCCTTGCCGTGGGGGGCGGTGTGGGCCTTCTCGTTGGCCTTGTCGCTGGGCGCTGCGACCGCGGTGGCGCCGACCATGGAGGTGGCCGTCACCGCGGCGAGCGCGAGGGCGAGAGTTCGCTTCATTGCTGGATCTTCTCCCTGATGCTGTTCGTGGGGGACCGTCGCACGGTACCCCGTCCCCGAGCCAACGACGACCGTACCCGCCGACCGCCCGCTTGTCTTCCCCCTGCGTTCATCCGGGCGACACCGACGGTTCCCGGCCTGGGGCCACAGCCATTGAACCGTCTTTAGACAAACACTTGACAAACCTTCGTGGACAGGTTCATTCTGGGATCACCGGGTCGACGCCGACCCCCACACACCAGGAGGAACCCCATGAAGAAGATCGCCGGCCTTGCCACCGCCACCGCCCTCGCCCTCACCGCCCTGGCGGCGCCCGCCGCCAGCGCCGCCCCCGCGGGCAAGCCCGACACCGCCTGCATGCAGGCCGGGATCGCCACCCTCAAGGAGGTGGGCCTGTTCTCCACCGTGGCCAAGGAGGGCTTGCCCATCGCGGCGGCCGTCTCCGTGGGCGTCACCGTCCGTGAGGGCGCCGACATCTCGGGCCTGCCCGAGGTCCTGCCCCTGTCGGTCGTCCTCGCCGACCACCGCGCCGGCGACGACAGCCTCTTCGTCTACCCCTGGTGCAACTGACGCCTGGTACCGATCCCCGCACGGTCCGCGCCCAGGGCCCGGAGCACCATGCTCCGGGCCCTCGGTGCGTCCGCCCCGCACGACCGACCTGACTGTCCAGCCTCCGTCCAACCCTCGGGCTAGGCTGGGGCACCACCACCCCGCAGGTCGACCCCGGAACCGAACCCAGGAGGTGCCATGACGGTCCGCTACACGGTCAAGCAGGTCAGCGGACTCACCGGCGTCGCGGCCGACCGGCTCCGTGCGTGGGAGCGCCGCTACGGCGTCGTCGAGCCCGGGCGCAGCGAGTCGCGCTACCGCCTCTACGACGACGTCGACGTGGCCCGCCTCCGCAAGATGGCCGAGCTGGTCCAGGCCGGCACCCCGGCCTCCCTCGCCGCCGAGCAGGTCCGCGACCTCCGCGCCATCACCGGCCGCGACGGCACCGTCTCCCTCGTCCGCGCAGGCTCCCCCGGCCGCGGCGGCGAACAGTCCTCCGGTCGCGACGAGGCCGCACACCCCGACGACGGGCAGACTTCGACCCCGACGTCCGACGACGGCGCGTCCCGCCGTGACGGCTGGGTCACCCTGGACCTGTCCTCGACCGGCCTGCCCCCGGTCGAGGCGCTCATCCCGCCCGCGCGCTCCCTCGACCGCATCAGCCTGGACCGGACGCTCGACCAGGCGTTCTCCGTCGGCTCCTTCGAGCTCGTCTTCGAGCGCTGGCTGACCCCGGCGCTGGCCCGCCTGGGCAAGGCCTGGGCGGACGGCCTCATCGACGTGGGCGGCGAGCACTTCGTCAGCGCCGCCGTCCACCGGCGGCTGAGCAGGGCCTTCGAGGCGGCCGGCCCACAGGACGGCGGACCCGTCGTCATCGTCGGCCTGCCTCCCGGCGCCATGCACGAGCTCGGCTCTCTCGCCCTGGCCACGTGCCTGCGCCGCCTGGGCGCCGACGTGCGCTACCTCGGCCGCGACCTGCCGGTCACCAGCTGGACGCACGCGGTCGAGCAGCTGCGGCCGGCGGCGGTCACCGTGTCGGTCCCGGTCGCCAGCGACGACGCGAGCGCCCGGGTCCTCGTCGAGGTGCTCGCCCGCACCCCGGACCCGCCGGCGATCTACGTCGGCGGCCGCGGCTGCGGGACGGACTGGCCCGAGGAGCTCGGCGCGACCCGTCTCGAGGGCGGCGTCGTCGAGGCCGCTCGTTCGATGGTCGCCGAGCTGCGCTGAGCCGCCGGCCCCGGCGTCACCTCCGCCGGGCGAGCACCTTCCCGAGGGCGAGCAGCCCCATACCCGCCCCGACCCCGGCCGCGACCTTCGGGCCGATCTCGCGGACCGGGTCCGGCGAGGCGTCGGCCATCGCCAGCCGCACCGCCTCGCGGTAGGGCGTGCGGCCGCCCTCGGGCTCGCCGACCAGCTCGAGGATGTCGTCCTCCTTGCAGACCACCTCGTGCACGAGCGAGCCGACCAGCGGCTTGCCCACCCCCGCAGACACCGGGGTCACCAGGCCGACCCAGTGCCCCGCCAGCCACGGCGTCAGCACCGGCAGCGTGACGATGAACCGCCGCCGCATCCCGTTGACCTGCGCGAACGCCTGCATCATCTCCTCGTAGGTCAGCACGTCGGGCCCGCCGATGTCGAAGGTCCGGTCGACGTCCGCCGGCAGGGAGGCCGCGCCGACGAGGTAGTGCAGGACGTCGTCGATCGCGATCGGCTGGATGCGGTTGTGCAGCCACTTCGGCGCGACCATGGCCGGCAGCCGACCGGTGAGGTAGCGCAGCATCTGGAAGCTCACCGACCCCTCGCCGATGACCACGGCCGCCTGCAGCACGGCGGTCGGGACGCCGGAGTCGAGCAGGATCTCACCGACCTCGACCCGCGAGGCCAGGTGCGAGGACAGCTCGCCGTCGGGGTGCAGGCCGGAGAGGTAGACCAGCCGCGAGACGCCCGCCGTCAGCGCCGCCGAGGCGAACGTGCGGGCCATCCGCCGGTCCCGCTCACGGAAGTCGCCCTCCCCGTCCATCGAGTGGAGCAGGTAGTAGGCGACCGCCACCCCCTCCATCGCCCGGCCCACGTCGTCGGCGTCCTGGGCGTCGCCCTCGACGACCTCGACCCGGTCGGCCCAGTCCTCGGTCAGCCGGGCGGCCGAGCGGGTCAGCACGCGGACGCGGTAGCCGGCGTCGAGCAGCCGCGGCACGAGCAGGCCGCCGATGTAGCCGGTCGCCCCCGTGACGAGCGCGAGGGAGCCGGGTCCGGGCGGTCCGCCGAGCAGGTCGGCGTCGAGGTCGGTCGGGGCGGGTGCGGCGGGCTCGGTCATCGGGACTCCAGGTGGGAGGAGGGGGTATGCGGTGTCAGCGCAGCAGGGACATCAGGGGTGGCAGGAGGAGCAGCATGCCGGCGGACCAGGTGATGTGGGTGATGATCGGGGCCAGCACGCCGCCGGTGACCCGGCGCTGGAGGGAGCACACGACCCCGATGAGCACGGCGGCGAGGACGAGGAGGGGCACGCCGACGGCGACCGTCACCACGGCATACACGACGACGTTGCCGACGACCGCCCAGTGCCGGGGCAGGGCGGCGTAGAGGGCACCGCGGAAGAAGAGTTCCTCGGCGACCCCGTTGAAGACGGTGATGACCAGGACCACCCACAGCACCCCGGCGCGGGCGTGGTCGAGCAGGCCCTCCACGGGCTCGGCGAGCAGCGGGACCCGTGAGACGAGCAGCGCCCCGGCGAGGAAGAACGCCAGCAGCAGCAGGCCGAGGGCGATGGGCTGGACGACCGGGACGACGTAGCGGGTGCCCTCGCGGGTGTTGGCGCGGCCGCGGCGCAGCGGGCCCGAGGCGAAGGCTCCCCCGGCCCACACGACCGCGAGGACCGCCGTGCCGTAGTAGAACGTCGGGTCGCCCGGGGGCAGCGACAACGACCACCACAGCAGGACGGCGCCGACGGCCAGGGTGAGGACGACGACCACGCGGCGGCGCCGGACGACCTCCGGCGGGTCCTCGGACCGGCCGGGGACCGGCTTGACCAGCGCCGCCTCGACGAAGTCGCGGAGCTCGTCGACGACCTCACGAACCGGGTTCACCGTCGGGTCAGAGGTTCTCGTCGAGGAACTCGCGGGCCACCTCGGCCGGGTCCTGGCCCTCGGTGACGACCTGGACCATCATCTCGGTGAGGTTCTCGGTCGTCAGCGCGTCGGAGACCTCGTTGAGCGCCTCCTCGACCGTGCCGTTGACCTTCTCGGTGCTGATGAGCGGCACGACGTTCTGCGCGGCGAAGAGCGACTCGGGGTCCTCGAGCACGACGAGGTCGTTCTCCTCGATCGCCGGGTCGGTGGTGAAGATGTTGGCCACGTCGACCTGGCCGTTGACCAGGGACTGGACGGTCAGGGTGGCCCCGGCCGACAGCGAGCGGAACTGTGCGAACTCCAGCCCGTAGACCTCACGCAGGCCGTCGACGCCGTTGGGCCGCGACTCGAACTCCGGCGGCCCGCCGAGCACCAGGTCCCCGGCGTGCGGCTCGAGGTCGGCGATGGAGGTCAGCCCGAGCTCGTCGGCGGTCTCGCTGGTGACGACGAGGGAGTCCTTGTCCTCGGCCTCGCTGATCTGCAGCAGCTGCAGGCCCTCGGGGAGGTTCTCCTGCGCCTCGGCGAGGACCTCCTCGGAGGAGGTCACGGTGATCTCCGGGTTGAGGTAGGTGGCCAGGCCGCCGGTGTACTCCGGGATGAGGTCGATCGACCCGTCCTCCAGGCCGGCCATGTAGGTCTCGCGGCTGCCGATGTTGAGCGTGGTGGACACCTCGACGCCGGCGTCGGAGAGCGCGGCGGCGTAGATCTCCGCGAGCAGGACGTTCTCGGGGAAGTTGGCCGAGCCGACGACAACCTCACCGACGTCGCCACCCCCCGCGGCCCCGTCGTCCGTCGAGCCGTCGTCGTCGGTCGACCCGCCGTCCTCGGCCGAGCCCTCGCTCTCGGAGGTCTCGGCGTCCAGCGGGTCTCCGCCGCCGCCGCAGGCGCTCAGCGGGACCAGGGCGGCGACGGTCAGGGCAAGGATCGAGCTGCGCTTCATCAGGGTTCCTCCCCGGTGGTGGATGTCGGGAACCAGCCTGCCACAGCAGGCTCCGCGCGGCTCCTCAGGCGGGGAGCCCCAGGAGCCCGAGGACCTCGCGCAGGTCGGTGATCCGGCGGGCGTCCGGGGCGTCCAGCGGGATCTCGGGCGTCTCCAGCAGCACGCCGGGGACCCCGGCCGCGAGCGCCGCCGCCACGTCGCCGGGACGGTCGCCGACGGCCAGGACGTCGTCGGCGTCGAGCCCGTGGCGGCGCAGCAGCTCCAGCGGCATCTCCGGGTCGGGCTTGCGGGCGAAGCCGTCGGGGGCGCAGACCATGTCGTCCACGTCCAGGCCGAGGGTGCGCAGCAGCTGGGTCGCGCTCTCCCGGTCGCGGTGGGTCGCGACGAGGTTGAGCCCGCCGGCCGCCGTCACCGCGGCCAGCACCTCGTGCGCCCCGGCCACGGCCGGAGGCGGGTCGGTGCGCCAGGTCTCCTTGGTCCTCTCGTATGCCGTGCGCAGCCGGGTCTCGGGGACGCCGTGCCGGCGGGCCAGCGTCTCGATCGCGTGGCCGCTGGAGACGCGGGTGAGCCCGGCGACCTCGCGCAGCTCGTCCTCGCCCACCGCGTCCTCGCCGTGGACGGCGACGGCCAGCGCCCGGTCGACGTCGGGGTAGCTGTCGACGAGGGTGCCGCCGAGGTCCCAGATGACAGATCTCATGGGGCCATTGTGGCTATCCGGCGGAGGCGTGGCGCAGCCCCGGCGAGACGGCGGCCCGCTGGACGAGCGCCAGGACCTGGTCGACCAGGAGCGCCAGGGCGGCGACGGCGATCGAGCCGCCGGCCATCATCGCGTAGTCGCGGCTGGCCTGGCCGTCGATGAGGAACCGGCCCAGCCCGCCCAGCCCCACGATCGCGGCGATGGTGGCCGTGCCGATGATCTGCAGCATCGCCGACCGCAGCCCGGACATGATGAGCGGCAGCGCGCCGGGCACCTCGACCTGGCGGAGCACCTGGGCGCCGGTCATCCCCATCCCGCGGGCTGCGTCCCGGGCCGCCGGGTCGGTGGCCTGGACGCCGGCGTAGGTGCCCGACAGGATCGGCGGGATCGCCAGGAGCACGAGGACGATGAGCGCGGGCGCCTCGTAGGCCCACTCCCCGCGCAGACGGGGCAGGAGGAGCAGCACGGCGATGAACAGCACACCGAGCGAGGGGATGGCCCGGAAGGCGCCGGTGAGGTTGACGGCCAGCCAGCGCAGCCGCCCGGTGTGCCCGACCCACAGGCCGATCGGGACGGCGACGGCCGCGGCCGCCAGGAGGGCGAGGAAGGAGTAGCGCAGGTGGGCCAGCGACTGGGCGAGGATGCCGCCCTGGCCGGTCCAGTTCGCCGGGTCCAGGAGCCACTGGAAGGTCTGGCCGATCATGCGCCCGCCCCGCTCCGCAGCCAGGGGGTCAGCACTTTGGACAGACCGGCGATCGCCGCGTCGAGGGTCACCGCCAGCACCACGCAGGCGAGCACCCCGACGACGATCGGGCCCATGGCGTTGCGGTTGAACCCGTCGGTGAACAGCATCCCCAGCTGGCTGACGCCGATGAGGGCGGCGATGGAGACGATCGAGACGTTGCTGACCGCGGCGACCCGCAGGCCCGCGGTGATGACCGGCACCGCCAGCGGCAGGTCGACCGACACGACCCGGCGCAGCTCGCCGTAGCCCATCGCGGTCGCGGCCTGACGCACGTGCCCCGGCACCGAGCCGAACCCGTCGGCGACCGTGCGGGTCAGCAGGGCGACCGTGTAGAGGGTCATCGCGACCAGCACGTTGGCGTCGTCGAGGATCCGGGTGCCCAGGATCAGCGGCAGCATGATGAACAGCGCCAGCGAGGGGATCGTGTAGAGCAGCGAGGTGCCGGCCACGACAGGGGTCTGCAGCCAGCGGCTGCGCGCGGCCAGCCACCCCAGGGGCAGGCTGACGAGCAGCCCGAGCAGCAGCGGCACCCCCGCCAGGTAGAGATGGCGCAGCGTGAGCTGGCCCAGCGTCTCCCAGGCGACGCCGCCGATCACGGGGTCTCCCCCGGCCTGCCCGGCGGGGTGGCCACGTGGCCCTCCCGGCGCATGGCGGCCAGCACCTCGTCGGCGGTCACCGTGCCCACCAGGTGCCCGTCCTCGACGACCACGCCGCGGCCGCTCGGCGAGGACAGCGCCGCGTCCAGCAGCGTCCGGGCGCTCGCGCCGGCCTCGGCGACGGTGCCGAACCGCCGGACCTTCTCGGCCGGCACCGGACCGCCCCAGCCGGCGACGTCGACCCAGCCCTGCGGCATACCCTCCTCGTCGGCGACCAGCACCCAGCCGGACCCGGCCGCTACGCTCTCGCCCACGCGCACCGTCCGCTCCTGCCGCACGGGCACGTCGGGGGCGGCGAAGCTCAGCGCCCGGTAGCCGCGGTCCTTGCCGACGAAGTCCGCGACGAAGTCGTCGGCCGGCTCGGCCAGCAGCTCGGCCGGGGAGGCGAACTGGGCCAGGTGCCCGCCGTAGCCCATCACCGCGATCTTGTCGCCCAGCGTGAGCGCCTCGTCGATGTCGTGGGTGACCATGACGATCGTGATCCCCAGGTCCTGCTGCAGGCGGCGGACCTCGGCCTGCAGGTCGCCGCGGACGATCGGGTCGACCGCGCTGAACGGCTCGTCCATGAGCACCACGGTGGGGTCGCCGGCGAGCGCCCGGGCGACCCCGACGCGCTGCTGCTGGCCGCCGGAGAGCTGCGCGGGGTAGCGCTTGGCCTGGTCCTGGGTGAGGCCGACCTTCTCGATCGCCTCGATCGCCGCCGCGCGCGCCTTCCCGCGGTCCCAGCCGAGCAGCCGCGGCACGGTCATGACGTTGGCCAGCACGGTGCGGTGGGGGAAGAGGCCGGCGTGCTGGATGACGTAGCCGATGTGCCGCCGCAGCTGGGCCGCCGGTCGCCGCGAGATGTCCTCGCCCTCGAGCAGGATCCGCCCCGAGGTGGGCTCGACCATCCGGTTGATCATCCGCAGGCTCGTGGTCTTGCCGCAGCCGGACGGCCCGACGAGGACGGTGATCCCGCCGCGCGGCACCTCCAGCGACAGGTCGTCGACGGCGACGGTGCCGTCGGCATACCTCTTGGTGACGTCCTCGAACCGGATCATGGGGTCAGACGCTATCGGCTGGGTCGCCCTCCGGCCTCCCGGCGTGTCGCGCACTGTGCAGCCGGCCGCTCGGGCGTCTGCCACCCCCGTCCCGGCGTGTCGCGCACCGTGCAGCCACCGCTGCGGCGTGTCGCGCGCTGGGGCACGGTTCTTGCACAGGCCGTCCCGGCGTGTCACGCACAGGATGCCGTCCGGCCAGCCGAGACAACGAGCAGGACCCGCGCCGCACAGCAGCAACGCGGGTCCTGCTCCAGTCGGTCCGACCGGTCAGTTGCTCGGACGCCGGTCGTCGGGGGCCTCGAAGACCCGGGTCGGGATCTCCTCGTAGTCGTCCGGGTCGAGGTCCGCGATCGAGCCGTCGGCGACCGCCGTGACCAGGCCCTTGAGCCCGATCTCGACCTGCTTGGTCAGGAAGCCGTTGCGCTTCTGCCCGTCGTACTGCGTCTGGCTCGACGTCTCGAAGAGCACGGTGGCGCTGCCGCGGAGGGCGAAGGACCCCAGCGCGGTGCCCGGCAGGTTGATGTCCTGCGGGTAGAGCGTCAGGTGGCCGAGGCCGGAGTTCCCCTGACCCTGGAGCGCGTCGTAGACCGCCACGTTGGCACGTCGGGAGGCGTCGTAGTCGAACTCCGGCCAGTCGCCGAACTCGGTCGGGTCCGCGATGAACCGGCCCGAGATCGACAGCGGCGACATGTTGTTCGTCCCCTCCTGCGAGTAGCAGGACCACTGGTTGTGCAGGTCGACGAAGTAGTCGACGGTCCCGAACTCGTCCTCCAGGCCTCCATAGACGTCGCGGACGGTCTGCGCCTCGGGGGTGATGTACCACCCGGTGTCGGCGCTGCTCCCCGGGAAGTCCTCCGGCTGGGGCACGTAGTCCAGATCGGGGTTGAAGTCGCGGTTGACGTCGAAGCCAGGGACCGACTCCCGGTAGTTCCAGGCAGGCTCCACGCCCTCCAGCTGCGGGAAGGCTGCGAGCACGTCGTCCCAGCTCATGGCGTTCTGCCGGGTGTCGTTCTCACCGCCGTCCACGTTGAGCCGGGGGATGGCCACGATCGTGACGTTCTCCCGGATCATCGCGGCCTCCGCGGTGTTGCCGCCGAACTCCTTCAGCAGGCTGAGCAGCGCCTCGGTGCCGTGGTTCTCGTTGCCGTGGATCTGGCTCTGGACCAGGATCACGGTGTCGCCCGTGCCGACCCTGGCCTGGTAGATCTCCCTGCCCTCGTTGCTGTAGCCGGCGACCTCGACGTCTACGGCCCCCTTCGAGGTGCGCTCGATCCGGTCCAGCTCCTTGCTCAGCTGGTCGTGGTTCACGAAGGCGTCGTTGTTGTTCCCCGGCTCGAGCCCGCAGTGCGAGTTGACCGGGACGGCCGTGGCTGCCAGGGGCGCTGCTGCGGCGGCGGCACCCACGAGGGCGACGGCGGACAGGCTGGCGGTGAGCGACGTGCGGTGTCTCATCGGGTCTCCTTCGACGATGGTGGGGTCCGACCAACCCATCGGCTACCCGCGCGTAGCTCAAGAGCTCTTGGCCGAACCTTGACCGGATCCGAACGCCCCCTTGACCCCGTTGCGCACCGGCCCGGCACGGACCCGCCCGTCTAGTCTCGACGGGGTGACGAACCCCCAGAACGACCGTGCTCGGGCCCTCGTCGACGGCGCCGACGTGCTGCTCGTCGACTTCGACGGGCCCCTCGCCCGGATCTTCCCCGGCACCACCTGGCTGGAGGTGTCGGCGGACCTGCGCCGGTATGCCGTGGAGCGCGCCGGTGCCCACCTCGCCCCGGTGCTGGGGGACGAGCCGGACCACGTGCAGGTGCTGCGGATGATCGGCGAGCACGCGCCGCAGGTCGCTGGCGACGCCGCCGACGTGGTGACCCGGCTCGAGCTCGAGGCCGCGCGGACGGCCCCGCTCCAGCCGGGGGCCCTGGAGTTCCTCGACGAGGCGCTGGCCCGGTCGGCCCGTGTCTTCGTCGTCACCAACAACGACCCGGGCGTCGTCGCCGCCGTGCTCGACCGGCACGTCCCGGGGCTGACCGCCCGGCTCCACGGGGTGCACGGCCGCACGGCCGGCCGCACCGACGACCTCAAGCCCGCCCCCGACCTGCTCCTGCGGGCGCTGGCCCAGGTTCCGGTGCAGCTGCCCTCCGTCTTCCTCGGCGACTCGGTCACCGACGTCCTGGCCGGCGCCGCCGCCGGGGTCCCGGTCGTCGGCGTGGCCCAGGACGCGCAGCGACGCGCCGACCTCCTGGCGGCCGGCGCCCGGGCCGTGGTCGCCGACCTGGGGGAGCTGCTGCATACCCCGGGGGCCGGTCCGGCGTGAGCCGCCCCCGGCCTCGCGAGATACTGGCGGGATGTCGATGGATCCCGTCTCCGAGGACCGCTTCGCCATGATCGAGCGCATGGCGGACACCGTGCTGCCCACCCGGCACGGGACCTTCCGGATGACGGCCTACCGGGACGACACCGGCGAGGAGCACGTCGTCGTCAGCGTCGGCATCCACGACGACGACCCCGTGGACGCCCCGGCCCCGCTCGTGCGCGTCCACTCCGAGTGCCTCACCGGGGACGCCCTGGGCTCGCGGCGGTGCGACTGCGGCGAGCAGCTCCAGCACGCGCTGCACCTCATCGCGCAGGAGGGCCGCGGCGCGGTGGTCTACGTCCGCGGGCACGAGGGGCGCGGCATCGGCCTGGCCGAGAAGCTGCGTGCCTACGAGCTGCAGGACGCCGGGGTCGACACCGTCGACGCCAACCTGCGCCTCGGGCACCCGGCCGACGCCCGGACCTACGACCAGTCCGCCGCGATGCTCGCCGACCTCGGCGTGCGGTCGGTGCGCCTCCTGTCGTCCAACCCGGCCAAGGAGCAGGCGCTGACCGGCCTCGGCATCACCATCGAGGAGCGGCGGCCGCTCATCGTGCCGACCCGGCCGGAGAACCAGCGCTACCTGGAGACCAAGCGCGAGCGGATGGGCCACGACCGGGACGCCCTCGACGAGTGGGAGCTGCTGCGGGCCGGCCGGGTGCCCTCGGACGGGGTGCTGGCCGACCGCTACGGTCCACTGGTCGCCGGCGGCCGCCCGGAGCCCCTGGTGCTCGCGCAGCTCGGGCAGAGCATCGACGGGTTCATCGCCAGCCGGACCGGCGACGCGGAGTACGTCACCGGCGACGCCGACCGCGAGCACCTGCACCGCCTGCGCGCGCTCGTGGACGCCGTCGTCGTGGGCGCCGCGACCGTGGCCGCGGACGACGCCCGGCTCACCGTCCGCGCGGTCCCCGGCGACAACCCCGTCCGGGTCGTGCTCGACCCGCGGGGCGTCCTGCCGCGGGACACCGCCACCCTCACCGACGGCGCCGCCCGGACCCTGTGGGTGGTCGGGCCGAAGGTCGCGGTCCCCGACGGGCTCGCCGACCACGTCGAGGTCGTTCGCTGGGAGGACGACGGCCCGATGGCGCCCCACCAGGTCCTGGAGCTGCTCGCCGCCCGCGGGCTGACCCGGGTGCTCGTCGAGGGGGGCGGCCGGCTGGTCTCGGCGTTCGTCGAGGCGGGTGCCGTCGACCGGCTCTTCCTCACCACGGCCCCCGTGCTCATCGGGGACGGCGTCCCCGGCCTGCGGGTCGGCGGGACCGACCGGCTGGCCGACGCGCTGCGGCCGGCCGCCCGTCGGTGGGTGCTGGGCGAGGACGTCGTCACCGAGTTCGTGCTGAGGGACGGCGCGACCAACGCACCCGAGGGCGGGGCCACGGGGCGGGGCTGGGCCTCACGCCCCCCGCTGCGCTCCGTCGGCCCAGTCCCGGCCGAGGACGAGCAGGTCCACGTGGTCGACCAGGACCCGCAGGGCGCCTGACTCCATCTGCGCCGCACGCCGGGCCTGCCACTCGCGCAGCACCTCGGCGGACGCAGGCTCCTGCCCGGCGGCGTCCTCGACCCGCTCCTCGAGCCAGCGCGCCAGCAGCTCGCGGTGCCGGCCGTCCGGCCCCGGACGGCCGTCCCGCCGCTGGTGGTCGTCGAACGCCCGCGCGAGCACGTCGTCGACCGGGTCGGGCGGCTCCCAGCGCACCTGCCCGGTGACCGACAGCGACAGCAGCGCGATCCCTCCCGTCGCGACGACGCAATCGGCGAGGGCGGCCAGGTCGGCTGTCGTCAGCACGTCGAGCACGGCGTTGGCCACCACGACCGCGGCAGGGCCGACCGGGGCCCCGAGCCCCGCCACCTCCGCGGGCAGGTCCGTCAGCCCGCAGTGGATGCGGCGCGCGCCGTCGTGCCGGGGGTGGTCCAGCAGCTCCCGGTCGTGGTCGACGCAGACCCACTCCTGCTCGACCGGCAGCCGCGGCGACAGGTACCTCCGGTTCGCCCCCGTCCCGGCCCCGACGTCGACGACCCGCACCGGCCCCTGGTCGCGGTCCGGTCCGCGCAGGTGGGCGACCAGCCGCTCCAGCAGGTCGGTCGCCCCCCGGTCCCGCGCCTCCGCGTCGGCGGCCCACCGCAGGTCCAGCCAGTCGGGGCTGGCCCGCTGCGCCGGCTCGGTCGTCATCGCCCCAGTCTGGCGAGTGCGGCGTCCATCCGCTCGGCGGTCCGGTCCCACCCGCGCAGCCGCCCCCGGCGCGACACCGCCGCCTCGCGCCACGTCCGTCGCAGGTCCGCGCCGGTCAGCCACTCCCGCAGCACCTCCGCCAGCGGCTCCGGCCCGGCGACCTCGACGGCCGTCCCGGGAGCACCGCCCGCCGGCGGGTGCCCCGCCACGCCTGCCTCCCCCGCCAGCGCCTCGACCGCGCCCGTCCCGGCCGCCACCACCGTGGGTATGCCGTGCGCGTGCGCCTCGACCACGACCATCCCGTAGGTCTCGCTCCTCGAGGGGTGCACGAGCAGGTCGGTCGCCGCCCACGTGCGCTCCAGCGCCTCGCCGGTCATCGGCCCGGGCCAGTCGACCCGGTCGGCCAGCCCGAGCCCCTCGGCCAGCCGGAGCAGCCGGTCCAGCTGCTCGGGGTCGGGGGCGGGGCCGACGCACCTCGCGGTCCACGGCAGGTCGCGCACCCGGGCCAACGCCTCGAGCAGCACGCCGTGGTTCTTTCCCGGCGTGACCGCCCCCAGGGTCAGCAGCTGCGGACCGCGCGGCGGCGGCGTGCCCCCGGCGAGCGGGGCCGGCTCCGCGCCGGGCTCGGCGACCGCCACCTGCTCCAGCCCGTAGCGTCCCCGCAGGTCCTCCGCCGCGAAGCGGCTCGTCGCCACGACCGCGCCGGCGGCCCGCAGCGCCCGGGCCTCCGACCGGTCCATCGCCGCGGCGTCCTCCCCGCTCGCCCCGGCCCCCTCCGAGAGCACGGCGTGCACGAGCACCGTCGTCGGCCGTCGGGCGGCGCACCGCTCCACGACCTCCGGCGCCGCGCACCCGACCAGCCCGTCGAGCAGCACGGGCCCACCGCCCTCCTCGCTGTCGTGACACATCGGTCGTCGGGACGACCGATGGGTCACCGGAGCGGAGGGAGCCCCAAGCAGCACGTCCGCCAGCCCCGCCAGGTCCTCCTCCGTCGGCCGCGGCCACGACCCGGGCACCGCCTCCACGTGCACCTCGCGACCCCGGGCCCGCCACACGGCGGCGAGGAGCGCGTCATACCGGTCCCCGCCGCTGGGCTCCCCCGCCGGCCGCGCGGGCACGACGAAGGTCAGCGACGCCGCATGCCCCGGGCTCACCCCGTCAGGCTCCGGCGGTAGCTCGCCCACGCGTCCGGGTGCTCCCGCAGCGTCACCGTCAGCGCCTCGGGCCCGGTCGTGCCGACGGCCTCGGCCAGCCGGTCGGCCACCCACCGGGCCATCACCTCGGTCGTGGTGAGCATCCCGGCGAACTCCGCCATCTCGTCGAGGTTGCCGTAGGCGATCCGCCCCAGCACGCCCTTGAGCGCCTCGGTCGCCGCGCCAATGTCCATCACCACCCCGTGCTCGTCGAGGTCGGGCCGCTCGAAGGTCGCCTCGACGACGTAGGTCACCCCGTGCAACCCCTGCGCCGGGCCGAAGAACGGGTCGGGCAGCGAGTGGGCCAGCATGACGTGGTCGCGGACGGTGAGGGTGAACAACGCGGGCTCCTAGCGGTCGGGGGTCGGGGGGTATGCCGTGCGCGCGGGCTCAGGGGTAGGACACCAGGTGGCACAGGCCGGGGGCCCCGTCGGCCAGCCGGTCCATGAGGGCGGGCAGCTCGTCCAGCGGCGTCGGCCCGGCGAGCAGCGCGTCGAGCCGTTCGTCGGTCGCGGCCCGGACCGCCACCTGCCGCCGGTCGGCGTGGTCGCGCCGGGCGGCCCGGTGCGGGCTGACCCGGCTGACCTGGCTGGCGCGGACCGAGAGGCGGCGGGCGTGGAAGTCGGCGCCGAGGTCGACGGCGACGGTCCGGTCGCCGTACCAGGACAGCTCGACGACCTCCCCCTCGTCGCCGAGCAGCTCCAGCGACCGCTGCAGGCCGGCGGACGTGGCGGAGATGTGGAGGACGAGGTCGCAGTCGCCGGACGCCTCCTCCGGCGTCACGCCGACGGCGCCCAGGCCGGCCGCGAGCGCCCGCCGCTCCGGGTCCGGGTCGACGAGCTCGAGCCGGGTCAGCGGCATCCGGCCCAGCAGCGCGGTCACGCAGGCCCCGACCATGCCGCCGCCGACGACGGCGACCCGGTCGCCGTAGAGCGGCCGCCCGTCCCACAGCGCGTTGACGGCCGTCTCCAGGGTGCCGAGCAGGACGGCCCGCCGGTCCGGCAGGTCGTCGGGCAGGGGGGTGAGGGCCGTGACGGGCACGACATACCGGTCCTGGTGGGGGTGCAGGCAGAAGACGCGCAGTCCGACCCAGTCCGGCTCCCCGTCCTCGACGACGCCGACGGAGAGGTAGCCGTACTTGACCGGCCCGGGCAGGTCGCCTACCTGGAACGGCGCCCGCATCCGCTCCGCGACGGCCTCGGGCACGCCGCCGCGGTGCACGAGCAGCTCGGTCCCCCGGCTGACGGCGGACAGCGTCGCCCGCACCAGCGCCTCGCCCGGCCCCGGCGGGGCGAGCTGCTCCGTGCGGACCTCGCCGTGACCCGGCGGGACCGTCCAGTACGCCCGTGCCTCCATGTCCGCCATTGTGGCTGGTCGTCGCGGGCCGCGCCGGGCGGACGGCCCCCGGTAGCGTGCCGGAGGTGACCCGGCCCGCCGACCTGATCACCGCCGGACGTGGCGTGCTGGTGCTCGTCCTCGCGGTGGTCGTCCTGCGCGGGTTCGTCGACGGCGACGCGTGGGCGGGGGGCGACGGGCGGGACGCGTGGGCGTGGACGCTGGTGGCGCTGGCCGTGCCGGCCTGGGCGCTGGACGCCCTCGACGGGTATGTCGCGCGCCGGACCGGGTCGGTCACCGACCGTGGGGCGCGGCTGGACTCGGGCGTCGACGGGCTGCTCGTACTGGTCCTGTCGGTGGCGGTCGTCCCGCTCGCGCCGTGGGCGCTGGTCGGCGGGCTGCTGCTCCCGGTCTTCCTCGCGGTGCAGGTCGTCCGTCCGGCGTGGCGGCGCCCGCTGCCGCCACGGCCGTGGCGGCGGATCGCGGGCGGGACGACGACGGGGACGCTCGTGATCGGCATGGCCCCGGTGTGGCCCGAGGTGCTGGTGCAGGTGGCGGTCGCCCTGGCCGTGGTGCTCGTGACGTGGTCGTTCACGGTGGACGTCCGGTGGCTGGAGCGGCAGGTGGTGGGGGCGTGAGAGGCCCGTCGGCCGGGCTGCCGCGGCAAGTGTCGACGTCCGGTCCTGACGCGCCGTCGGGCGAGACCCCCGGAACACCGGTGAGCCCCCGGATATTTGGGGGGTCTCGCCGCAGCAAGGGGGGTCTCACGTCAGCGCCCCGCCAGGCCCCGTGCTCCGCCGGCGTGCGTCGGCGCTCGCTCAGGTCAGCCAGGACGGCGGGGGCGACCAGTCGGGCGGCGGGTCCTCGCCGACCCGGCCGTCGAGGGCCTCCCGGAGAAGGTCGGCGTGGCCGGTGTGCCGGCCGTACTCCTCGAGCAGGTCGAACAGCAGCCGGCGCAGGCTGACCGTGACGTCGTCCCCGCCGAAGGCCACGGCCCGGTCCAGCCCGCCGTCGGCGACGGCCGCCCGGAAGCGTTCCCGGGCGCGGGCGACCTCCTCGTCGTAGAGCCGGTAGAGCTCCTCAGGCGGGTCGTCGGCCGCGGTCGTGAAGGTCCAGCCGGGGTCGCCCTCCCAGTCGGCCTCGGCCCACGGACTGCCCGGGTTGGAGCCGTCCAGCCGGAAGGTCGACCCGGTCGCCTCGACGCTGGCCAGGTGCTTGAGCAGCCCGCCCATGGTCAGCTGGGAGGCGCCGGTCCGGGACGCGAGCGCCGCGGCGTCGAGCCCGTCGGCCTTCCAGCGGAAAATCATCCGCATCCGGTCCAGGCTGCCGAGCAGGTGGCCCGCCTCGTCGCCGGTCAGCGGCGGCTCCCAGGGCGGGTCGTCGCTCGTGCGTCCGTCGTCGGCCACCCGTCGGTCCTCAGCCGTCGGTGCGTCCGTCCTGCCTGCGTCGTCGCTCATCGTTCAGCCTCCGTTGGCGCCAGTGCTCGACCACGACGTCCCGTGGCACGGGCCTGCTCCAGTCTGCTCCCAGAGCGACCGGACGGGAACCCCTCGCGGCGAGCCGGGTGGCCGCGACGCTGACGGGTCCCGGCGGGTCCTCCGGCGCCGTCGCACCCCCCGCCATCCCGGCCACCACGGACGTCAGCTCCTCCGGCCAGCGCCCCCACGGCAGCCGCAGCACCTCCACCGGCTCACGCACGACGACCTGGGCACGGGCACGAGCCAGGACGTCGTGCCCCGGCAGGCCGACGTGCACCCGCGGATCGGCCGGCACGTGCTTGCCGCCCCGCACCCAGACCCCCACGTCCCCGTGGTCCAGCAGCGTCTCGACGACGACCTCCACCTGGCCCGGGGTCCAGCCCGTCGCCTCCACGAGCGCCACCACGTCGGGGCAGGGGTGCGTCCAGCCGCGGCCGCGGACGAGCGGGTGCGGCAGCAGGGGGGCCAGACGGCCGGTCTCGGCGTTCTTCGTGCGGGCCAGGTGCTCGGCCTCCTCGCCCTCCCGGCCCTTGAGGTCGGGCCCGTCGTGCCAGGCGACGGCTTCCGGCACGTGGGCGAGGTCGGCGCCGGCGAGCCAGGCGCGCCAGGCCAGCTCCCAGTCCTCGCCGCCGTATCCCTTGAGCCGTTCGTCGAACCCGCCCAGGACGTCCCACAGCGCCCGGTCGACCGCCATCACCGCCGAGATGATCCAGCGGAACCCGCCGTCGTCGGCCTCCGCCAGGTCCGCGGTCGCGGCGAACCCCTGCGCCAGCCACTCCGGCTCGGGCAGCTCGTCCTGCGGCGGCCATGTCACGGAGCCGTCCGCCCGGGTCAGGGTGGCGTGCCGGCGGTGGCCGACGGCCAGGGTGGAACCCGTTGTGCGGCAGGCTTTCTGGAGGGCCGCAACGGTCCCGGTCGCCGGCACGGTGTCGCCGTCGACGAAGACGACCACCCGCCCCGCGGCGTGCCGGGCACCCAGGTTCCTCGCCGCCCCCGCGCGGAAGCCGTCCCGCCCCTGCCGGACGACCCGCACGGGCCACCGCCCGGCCGTCACCACCGTCCCGCCCCCGCCGGTCTCAGCGTCGGCCCTGGTCCCGCGCACCGTGGGCGGCTCGGGCGACCCGTCGTCGGCCACGACGACCTCGAGGCCGCCGGCGACCCCCTCCTGCGCGTCGAGCTGGGCCAGGATGACGTCGAGCATCGCCTGACCGCGGTAGTAGGGCACGACCACCGACACCGCCGGACGGTCGACGACGGCGTGCAGCAGCGCCGCCGCCTCGTCCTCGTCCGGCCCGAGCACGACGTCGTCGCCGAGCCAGGTCGAGGCCGGGTCGTGGGCCGCCTCCCGCAGCGCGGCGACGAGCTCCGCGTGCGTCGGCCCGACCAGTCGCACGGCGCCGGGCATCCGCTCGGCCAGCTCCCGGGTGTAGCGGGACGCCACGACGACCGGTCGCCGCCCCGCGGCCAGCCAGCTGTTGATCGACCCGGAGGCCGACAGGTGGCGGTGCGCGGCCACGGGGATGCCGGCGCCGGCCAGCGCTGCGGGCAGGTCGGCGTCGTCGACCCACCCCGTCGCCGACCACCGGGTGCCGGCCGCGGCGGCCCGGCCGGCGAGCTGGTCGACGAGGTCGTCGTGGCCGGCAGAGACCCCGCCGATGTTCACGGCGTCCAGCCCGGCCTCGGCCGCGGCGTCGACCACCTCCTCGACCCCCTTGCCGGGGTAGAGGAACCCCAGCGTGGCCACGGTCGGGGGCGAGGACGGGGCCGGTCTCGCGGGCGAGGCACCGCGCACCACCGGCAGGGGTATGACGTGGGTCCGGTCGAGCAGCGCCCGTGCCCGGGGGCCGGGGAAGGCGTGCCGCAGGACGGCGGCGAGCAGGAGCTCCTCGTGGCGGCTGGCGACCACGACGTCGTCGGCGTCGGCGCAGAGGGCCGCGTAGAGCTCGCTGCGCGGACCGCGGTGGCGACCGTCGGAGGCCTGCGGCAGGTCGTGCAGGACGACGGTGACGCGGACGGCACCGGCGGTCACCCGTCGCCAGGCGGCCAGGGCGTCCTCGCGGCGGGCGGCCAGCACCCGGTCGGTGACCTGGACGACGACCCGCCGGTCCCGCAGCCGTGCCGGGTCGACTTCCGCCAGCAGGTCGGCGCGGACGAGGTCGGTCCTGGCCCGGGTCGCCGCCCGGATCCGCAGCCCGTGCAGCACCACCCCGTGGGCGTCCGGCCCGGGCACGACGTGGACGACCGGCGGCACCTCCACCGGCACCTCCGAGTGGTCGTCGGTCCCGTCGGACGCGGGCGAGGGCCCGGCGCTCACTCCTCCCAGCCCCACGCGGTGAGCAGGGCGGCGTACTTGCCCATCCCCGTCTCCACGACGAGGGGGTGCTCGGCGTAGAACGCCGCGTGCTCCTCGTCCACCTCCTCGTCCGGCACGGTGCGCCCGCCGACGACCCAGGCGCTGCGGGCGTGCACCACGTCCAGGCCCAGGGCGTCCAGCACCACCGGCGACAACGGCGTCTGCACCGACGCCAGCAGGACCCGCCCCGGGTCGACCACCTGCGGGACGCCGCCCTCCTGCCGGTCCAGCACCCCGTCCTCGACGAGACGGTCGAGCACCCGCTGGGCCAGCACGAGCAGCACCGGGTTGCCCGGATGGTCGACCGTCCAGCCGGCCTCGGCGCCGGCCGCCTCGACGGCGTCGCTGATCACGAGCGAGCCCTGCTCGCGCTCCCGTCGCCGCAGCTCCTCCTGCCCGGCCCGGGCCCGGGCCACGACCAGCTCGTGCGTCGGCTCCCACGGGCCGTCCCAGCCGGCGGCCCGGCCGATCCGCCGCACGTCCTGGTAGGGCACGAGCGGCGGGTCGTCGATCCCCTCCCCGCGGACGAGCACCTGCTGGGGGAAGAGCCTGCGGGAGAAGTAGTTCGGCAGCGCCACCAGCCGGGCGTCCCCCGACCGGGCGTCGACCTGGGCGGTGCCGACCGGCATACCCCGGTAGTCGTCCTGGACCGCCTGGGCGAGCACGACGTCGGCCCAGTCCAGCACCCGCTGCAGGTGCGGCAGGTCCTCCTCCTCGAGCTCGTGCACCGGGGGCACGCGGACCGTGTCGAGCGCGTCCGCCGTCCCCAGCGCCACGCGGAGCGCCTCGGCCTGGCAGTTGCCGTGGACCAGCACCCGCGGGCGTCCAGTGCCGGGCAGCTCCTCGAGCCCGTAGAACGCGCCGTAGTGGCGCCGCCGCCCCTCGTCCTGCCCCATCAGCGTCTCCTCGGTCCGTCCTCCCGGGCGGCCCCGGCCCACGGCCCGTCGACCACGCGCGCACCGCCGGCCCGCTCCCGGATGACCTGACGGTAGACCTCCGTGTGCCGGGCCGCCAGCAGCCGCCGCTGGTCGAACCGGTCCTTCGAGGAGATCGCCTGCGGCCGACGGTCCCTGGCGACCTCGAGCAGGTCGTGCAGCCGGTCGACCGAGGGGGGCTCGTCGGGCCGGCCCCAGGCCAGCACCCCGCCCTGCTCGAGCAGGTGGCCGACGTCCGGTGCCAGCACCCAGGTGCCCACGTCGCGGCAGGCCTCGACCCAGCCGGAGTGGGTCGCCCAGGCGTAGGTCAGCACCGAGACGTCGATGCAGCGCAGGTAGTCCCACAGCTGCGGGTCGCTCATCCGCGGCTGCACGTGGACCTCGACGACCGGGTCGTCCTCCAGCGTCCGCAGCGCGTCGGCCACCCGCGGGTCGTAGCGGCCGAAGTCCTCGTCGAGCAGCTCGGAGTGGGCGTGCACGTGCAGCCGCGCGCCCTCCACCCGGCGGACCGCCTCCCGCAACGGGTCGATGACCGGCACCGGGTCGAGGTTGGTGCGCAGGCTCTTCAGGTGCAGCCCGACGCGGAACCCCTCGTGCCGGGGCCGGGGTGCCCCGACGAGCGGCAGCGGCACGACGTGCGGGTGGCGGACCACCTGCGGCCGCCGGCCCCAGCGCCGCTCGACGACGTCGGCGGCCCCCTCGGTGAGGGTCAGCAGGGCGTCCGCCGCGGGCACGAGCACGTCGAGCTGCTCGTGGTAGCTGGTCTGGTCGCGCAGGTGCGGGTGCGAGATGTCGTGCACGGTGAGCACCAGCGGCACCCGGGTCCGGCGCAGGGCGGCCAGCCACTCCACGAGCTCCTCGACCGTCTTCGACTCGGTGCCGAAGTGCACGTGGACGACGTCGAACTCCCCGGCGTGCTCGAGCACCCAGGCGGCGTCCAGGCCCGGGTGCGGCCACCACACGCCCGGCGCGGCCCCGGGCACCGGCGGGTCCGGCAGCAGGACGAACCCCTGCTCGGCCACCGGGTCGGGGTCGAGCAGGTGCTGGACGTAGCTGTGGTCCGACGGCACCGACAGCACGCGCACGGGCCGGCCGCCACCGCCGGGGGGTCCGACGGCCTCGACGGGCCCGAGCGCGGCGGCCGTCCGCCGCGGCATCACCGCGTCACCTCCCAGCGGCCCCCGGCCCCGACGTGCGCCAGCCCGCGCTCCTCGAACGCCGTCAGCCACCCCTCCATCGGCCACCACCCCCACCGGTCGTGGAAGACGCCGGCGTTGCGCACGACCGCCTCCAGGTGCTGCACCGGCGGGGAGGTGCTCTCGTGGTGCTGGTGGTATGCCGTCGCGCCGCCCACCCAGGTCAGGCTCCCCCCGGCCGCGGCGACGGCCTGGGCGAAGTCGGTGTCCTCGCCGCCGTAGCCGACGTAGTCGGCGCAGAAGCCGCCGGCCGCCCGGAAGTCCTGGGGCGTCATCGCGAACGACAGCGACCAGAACATCCGCAGGTCGTCCTCGCGCAGCGTCTCGCCGGGCCCGAGCAGCACCCGGTCCTCGCGGTGGCGGCCGCGCTCGGACAGCCGGTCCAGGTCCAGCTCCTCGCCCGGCCCAAGCGGCGGCAGGTAGGCCACGTCGCCGCACCAGATCGCCGGGGACGGCGGACGGTCGGGTCCGAGCGCGTGGGCCTCGTAGGTGCCGACGAGGTCCGGGCCGGGGATGCAGTCGACGTCGAGGAGGACCAGCAGGTCGGCCCCCAGCTCCTCCGCGCGGGCCGCGGCGGCGTTGCGGGCCTGCGCCAGGGGCAGGCCGAGCTCGCCGACGTCCACGGGCACGACCTCGGTCCGCCAGGGGCCGGTGAGTCCCTCGACCCGGCCGGCGGTGATGTCGTCGTCGCCCATGGCGGCGATGACGTGCAGGTCCGGCAGCCGGCGGGACCGTGCCAGGCCGGCGACCTGGCCGCGGAGGTGGTCGTGGCGGCCGGCGACGATGGTGAGCACGGCGACGCGTGCCGAGGGGGACGTCATGCCGGTCCTTCCGTCGACCCCTGCGGTGGCGGCGTGACCTCGAGCGAGAACCGGTCGGCCAGCCCGTCCAGGTGGGCGGCCGCGGCGAGGGCCCCGTCGCCGCCCCACCGCTGCCAGCCGGCGCCGCCGGTCGCCAGGGCCTCCTCCAGCAGGCCGGGCCACTCCTGCGCCGACGGCCAGCCGACCCCGGTGGCGGCGATGCCCATCCGGGCGACCGCGCGGACCGTCGCCTCCTGCTCGGCGTGCGGCCGGGGCTGGGCGAGGACGACGGCCGGGCGGCGGAGCAGGGCCACGTCGGCGACCGACCCCTGCCCGGCGTGGCAGACGACGACGTCGGCGGTGCGCAGCTCGGCGGCGAGGTCGTCCGCGGCGGGCAGCCGGCCCCCGCGGAAGGTCCACCGCCAGCCGGGCGTGGCCCGCTGGGCCTCGGCGTACCCGCCCTGGTCGGGGTCGTCGCCGCCGGTCCCCCAGAGGACGAGGACGTCGCGGGGCCCGGAGGCGCCCGCGCCGGCGGCGCGCGACGGCATACCTCCCGGGTCGTCCCCGGCGCCGAGGTCGAGCGCGCTGATCCCCCCGACGTGCCAGGTCTTGTCGGTCCAGGCCTGCGGCCACCCGTTGTCCGGGTGGGCCTGCGCGGGCCAGGGCGCCAGCAGCGCCTCGGCGACGTCGTAGGCCAGGCGGTGCGGGCGGTCGGTGCGGTCGCCGGGCATGGCGCCGACGACGACCGGCACCCCGCAGAGCCGGACGAGCAGGGTGACCTCGACGGAGACGTCGACGACGACCAGTGCCGGCCGCTCCTCCTCGATCCAGTCGGCGATCACCCGGTGCCGGGCCCGCAGCCCGGGGTGGTGGCGCGGGACCCAGTGCAGGACACCGCCTGCGGTGACGTCGGCCCCCTCCGGGTCGGTCACCGGCGGGTCGTCGTCCCGGGGCAGCGCGACCCAGGCGCCGTCCCACTCCGGCGGCCGCGGGCCCGACCCCAGGCCGACGACGTCGTGCTGCGTGCGCCGGGCCACCGCGGCCGCCCGGCGCACGTGGCCGGACCCCTGATGGTGGACGTAGTAGCCGATCACGCGATCTCCGCCACCCGCAGCGCGCGCTCGTAGACCTCCAGGTAGCCGTCCACCATCGCGGCCATCCCCAGGTGGTCCTCGGCGTAGCGGCGGCACCGCTCGCGGGGGATCTCCAGCACCCGCGGCAGGGCGGCGGCGGCCCGGCCGACCAGCCGGTCGTCGGGCACGACGAGCGCGCCGACCTCGTCGCGGACGATCTCGCGCAGCCCTCCGCGGGAGAGCCCAAGCACCGGGGTCCCGCAGGCGAGCGCCTCGGCGGCGACCAGGCCGTAGGGCTCGTCCCAGTCGGGGGTGACCAGGGCCGCCGCGCTGCCGCCGACGAGGTCGACGAGCTCGGTGTCGTGCAGGTGGCCGGCGTACTCGACGCCGTCGCCGAGCATCGGCATCAGCCGCTCCCGGGCGTAGCGGGCGTCGGACAGCGGCCCGGCGAGCACGAGCGGCATGCCCGCGGCCCGGGCGATCTCGACCGCCGTGTGCGGGGCCTTCTCCGGGGTGATCCGACCGGTCCACACGAGCCGGTCGCCGCCGGGGCCGGGCGTCCACTCGTCGGTGTCGACGCCGTTGCGCACGACCTCGGCCTCGACGGCGTGCCGCCACGCCCGGGCGGTGTGCGCGCTGACGGCGGTGACGTGCGGCATCCGGCCGACGCCCCGCGCGGCGGACCGGCCGGCGACCTGGAGCGCCGACTCCAGCCAGGGGGTCGGCGGGGTGTGCAGGGTCAGCACGGTCGGCACCCGCAGCGTGGGCGCCATGGCCGTGGGCAGGTAGTGCAGCGCGTGCACGTGGACGACGTCGACGTCGGTGCGCGCCGCCAGGTCGAGCATGAGCGCCAGGTAGGCGTGGTGGCGCTGCAGGTTGCCCTCGTCGGGCATCGAGACGTCGGCCCTGGCGGCCTCGCTCAGCTCGATGGTCTCCGGCTCGAGGTAGTCCACCCCGTCGATCGGCTCGCTGCCCGCCGCGGCGAAGACGCTCACCCGGTGGCCGCGGGCCACGAGGGCCCGCACGAGGTGCCAGGTCACCGACTCCAGCCCGCCGGCGAACGGCCGGGCGAGGGCGAAGCGGGTGTGCGCCACGACGACGACGTGCACCGGCACTCCTTCCCTGCGCCCCGATCGGTCCCTCCCCTGACCACCCCGGGCGCAAACGACGAGGAGGTCGTCCTCGCACCCTAGGGCGGGGTGGGGGCCCCCGCCACCCCTGCAGGGGTGAGGGGGGGTATGACGTGCGCCACCGGTCCGCGCCCGGTCGCGGGACGGCCGACAGGCTCCTACCGTCGAGGGATGGAACCCACGTCAGCCCGTCCTGTCGCCCTGGTCGCCGGCGCGTCCCGAGGGCTGGGCCTGCTCGTCGCCGAGAACCTCGCCGAGCAGGGCCACGACGTCGCGGTCTGCGCGCGCAACCTCGAGGAGACGCGGCGGGGTGCGCAGCAGGCGGAGTCGGAGGCCCGGTCGGCGCAGGGGGCGGGCGCCGGGCGGGTCGTCCCCTACGCCTGCGACGTCTCCGACCGCGAGGGGGTGCAGGCGCTGGTCCGGCAGGTCGAGCAGGACCTCGGGCCAGTCGAGGTGCTGATCCACGTCGCGGGCATCATCCAGGTAGGACCGGCCGAGACGATGACCTTCGGGCACTTCGACGACGCGGTGGGGGTCATGCTCATGGGTCCGGTCAACACCGTCTGGTCGGTGCTGCCGGGGATGCGCGAGCGCGGCCACGGCCGGATCGGGGTGGTGACGAGCATCGGCGGGAAGGTGTCGCCGCCGCACCTCCTGCCCTACGCCACGGCCAAGTTCGGCGCGGTGGGCTTCACCGAGGGGCTGTCGTCCGAGCTGCAGGGCACCGGGGTCACCGCGACGACGATCGTGCCCGGTCTCATGCGCACCGGGTCCCACGAGAACGCGCTGTTCACCGGTGACCGGGCGGCGGAGTTCGCCTGGTTCGGCCCGGCGGCCTCGCTGCCGCTGCTGACGATGGACGCGCGCCGGGCCGCCCGCACGATGGTCGACGGCGTGCTGGCCGGTCGTCCGCACGTCGTGCTGACGCCGATGGCCAAGATCGGCATCCGGGTGCACGGCCTGATGCCGTCGACGACGGTGCGGGTGATGGGGCTGGCCAACCGGCTCCTGCCCGGCGCACCGCCGGAGCAGGACGCGTCGCGGCCGGTCAAGGGTCGTGTCGCCGCCCGCCAGCTGAGCACCGGGGTCGTCGACAAGCTCACGGTGCTGGGGCAACGCGCGGCCGAGCGGCTCAACCAGCGCGGCCCGGGGGCGTCCACGACCGAGTGAGCAGCGACCCGCTCACGACGGGAACGAGAACCCGGACCACAGCAGGCCAAGGGCCAGCACGGCCGCGGCGGCGGTCGCGGTCCAGAACGCGACCCGGCCGCCCCGCACCCAGAACAGGACCAGCACCAGGAGGACGACCGCCACGGGCACGAGGAGCGCTCCGCCAAGCGCCAGACCGAGGCCGTCGAACTTCTCCCCAGAGGTCTGCAGGTCGCTCCAGACCAGCATCAGCCCGGCGACGAGGGGCGGCAGGGTGGACACCGCCGCGACGACCGAGACCACCACGGCCCACCGCGGCGACCACCCCCGCTCCGACGGCCGACCGGCTTCACGCCCAGGGCCGGTCACGGGTCAGGCCGCCACGCGGGTCCGGCCAGGGTCCGTTCCCTTCTTCACAATGAGCACGACGGCCAGGGCGGCCACCCCGACGGCGGCCACGGCGGCGGCGAGCCCGACCGTGGTCGACTCCGGCTCGGCGGTGAGCCGGCCGGCGGCCACCCAGGCCAGGCCCCAGACGACGGCGGCCGCCAGGCCCCCGGCGAAGATGCGCTGGCCGGTCCGGGCGAGCAGCCAGGCGGCGAGAACGACGACGACGGCGATCACGGCCGCGGTGACCAGCTCGGAGGTCGTGCCGGTCTCCGGGACGCCCAGGTCGACGAGGAAGAGCGCGACGTTGGCGCAGGTGGCCACGCAGATCCAGCCGAGGTAGAGCCCATGCGTGGCCGACACGGTCAGGTCGGCACCCCACCCCTCGCGCGGCAGGTGCGCCGTGGCGCGCAGGACCAGGCCAAGGCTGACAACGATGCCGGCCATGACGACCACGGACAGCCAGATCAGGTCGGCCTGGACGACGAGCAGCCACAGGCCGTTGAGCGCGATCGCGATCCCGGCCGGGATGCGGGTGCGCGCCGCCCACCGCGACCGTGCGGTCGACGGCAGCCACTGCCACACGACGTAGGCCGCCAGGCCCAGGTAGATCACCGACCAGATCGAGAACGCCGGGCCCATCGGGGCGATGAGGGTGGCGCTGTCGGAGAACAGGCCGTCGCCCTGCTGCTCGACCCCGCCGCCGATGACGCCGGTCCCGAACAGGCTGCCGACGATCCAGACCACCGCCGCGACGGTCACCCACCAGCGGTCGCGCGTCAGCGTGGCCGGGGGCTCGGCGAGGCGCGGGTCCTGGGCTCGGTCGGTGTCCATGGGACCCACGCTAGTGCCGGCCGGTCGGCTCTCAGGTCGTGCCGCCGCTCAACCCATGAGCGTGCCGACGAAGATCTGCCAGGCCAGCGCCGACTTCGCGGTCAGGCTGAGCACGATGTATGCAGTCTCGCCGGTCAGGTAGTCCCGGAACCGGCCGACCGGCTTGTACTGCAGCCACTGGACCAGCGCGAAGACGTTGAAGAAGAGGAACAGCGAGACGATGATCCCGTAGACGAACCCGGGCGGCTCGGCCCCGCTCGTCGACCCGGGCGCGATCGTGTAGACCACCACCCCGATCCACGGCACGGCCCCGGCGAAGCAGCCGAAGACGAACGGCAGCCACCCGCCGTCGCCGGGCTGGTGGTACTTCTCCTGCAGCCAGCCGAAGAGGATCATCGAGGCGTTCACGCCGAAGAGCGCCAGCAGCGCCACCACGTCGGAGATCCCCACCAGCTGGGCGATGATGACGATCATCAACGAGCTGGACAGGGAGTACTCCACCCACCGGAAGTAGTTGTGCCCCTGCGCCAGCCCGGCCCGGTAGCGCTCGAAGACCCCCGGCGAGGCGACGATGACGTGGAAGACCGCCGACAGCGCCAGGAACGCCGCGATCGCCAGGGCGGTCGGCACGTCCCACAGGGTGACCTGGTCCCCGGGCGGGGTGCCGGGCGGCCCGGACAGGTAGGTCGCGGTGACCGGAAGGGTGAAGTCCGTCGCCAGGACCACCACGGCCACCGCCTGAGCTGCGTGCACCACCGCGGCGATCCAGTTGAACGTGCGCAGCCGCGCGTAGCGCGACGGGTCGTCCTGGGTCCTGCTGGTCTGGGTGCTGCTCACGGGCTCTCCGTCTCGTCGACCCGGTCTGGGATCCCAACGTACTGCCCGCAGCAGCAGCCCCGGGCACCGCCCGACCCGGCGTGACCGGTCGTGGCCCCTGGAGGGGCCACAGGTCGTCACGCGCGTGGGCCGGTCGGCGCCCACCTAGACTCGCGCCATGTCCAGCCTGCTCTGGCTCCGGCGCGACCTCCGCCTGGGCGACCACCCCGCCCTGCTGAGGGCGCGCGAGGACGCCGACGGCGACCTGACCGTCCTGTTCGTCGTCGACCCGGCGCTGTGGGCCAGGGTCGGGCCGGTGCGCACCGCCTGGCTGGCCGCCACCCTGAGGGCGCTCGACGAGGACCTCGACGGCCGGCTCACCCTCCGCGTCGGCGACCCGGCCGAGGTCGTGCCGGCCGTCGCCCGGGAGACCGCCGCCACCGGCGTGCACGTGACCCGGGAGACCACCCCCTACGGCGTCCGTCGCGACCAGCAGGTCCAGGACGCCCTGCCCGGCGACGTGGACTGGGTCGAGACCGGCACGCCCTACGCCGTCGGGCCCGGCCTCGTCCGCAACGGCTCGGGCGACCCCTACAAGGTGTTCACCCCGTTCTCCAAGGCCTGGCGCGCGCACGGGTGGCCCGCGCCCGCGGCATACCCCGAAGGCCTCGAGCCGACCGACCTCGGACGGGACGCCGACGCCGACCGGCTCGTCGAGGAGGCGCTGGCCGCCGACGACGTGCCCGAGCTGCCGCCGGCCGGCGAGCGCGCGGCGCTCGCGCGGTGGGCGGAGTTCGTCGCCGACGACCTGGCCGGCTACGAGCGGGGGCGCGACCGGCCGGCCGAGGAGTCCACGAGCTTCATGTCGCCCTACCTCAAGGTCGGCGCCGTCCACCCCCGGACGCTGCTGGCCGACCTGGCAGGGCGGGGCGGGGCGAGCGTCGAGCGGTTCGTGGGCGAGCTCGCGTGGCGGGAGTTCTACGCCGACGTGCTGCACCACCAGCCGCGGACCGGGTGGGCGGACCTGCGGGAGGAGCTGGCAGGGCTGCGCTACGACGACCCCGAGGACGCGATCGAGGCCTGGCAGCAGGGGCGGACCGGCTACCCGATCGTCGACGCGGGGATGCGGCAGCTGCTGGCGACGGGCTGGATGCACAACCGGGTGCGGATGATCACCGCCAGCTTCCTCACCAAGGACCTGCACGTGTGGTGGCCGGTCGGCGCCCGGTGGTTCCTGGACCGGCTCCTCGACGGCGACCTGGCGTCCAACAACCACAACTGGCAGTGGGTCGCCGGCACCGGGACCGACGCCGCGCCCTACTTCCGCGTGTTCAACCCGGTGCTGCAGGGCGAGAAGTTCGACCCGCGCGGGGAGTACGTCCGCCGCTGGGTGCCCGAGCTGGCGCACCTGCCGGGCAAGGCGGTGCACCAGCCGTGGGACCACGAGGACGGCTACGCCCACGGCTACCCGCGCCGGATCGTCGACCACGCCGAGGAGCGCAAGGAGGCGCTGGCGAGGTACAAGGCGGCGCGGGGCTGAGCCGGGCGGCTGAGCCGCGCGCGTTCACCGGCGTCCGCCGAGGGGGTATGCAGCCGCGCCTCCTGTCCGTAGGTTGGCCACCATGACCTTCGCGAACGTGGGGACGCTCGGCGTGCAGCCGGGCAAGGCCGAGGAGCTCGTGGCGATCCTGACCCGGCGCAACCCGGAGATGGAGCAGGCGGGCTGCCTGGTCTACGAGGTGGGGGTGAGCCAGGAGGAGCCGGACACCGTCTGCGTCGTGGAGCTGTGGGAGTCGACCGAGGCGCACCGGGCCTCGCTGCAGCTGCCGTCGGTGCAGGCGGCGATCGGCGAGGCGCGGCCGTTGCTGACGGGTGAGATGGGCGGATACCGGTTCGAGGTGGCGGGCTCGCCGCTGCGGGACTGAGGCGTCGCCGGCGCGCAGCCGGAGGAGGCCGCTGCGCCTAGTCTGCGAACGCCTTCGCCAGGGCGATCATCCGCGACCTGAACTCCTCCGCCCGCTCCGAACCGCCCGCCGTCTGCACGGCGTTGAGGACCAGCCGCACGAACGTCCAGGCCCGCACTCGATCAGGATCCAGCCCGGCCGCCTCGCCGACGACGGCGGCCCGCAGCTGCACGTGGGCCCGCAGGTTGTGCGCCCGCGCCAGCTCGTCCGGGCGGTTCCAGACGACGGGGGCGACGGCATACGCCCACTCCCCCGCGACGGGCTTGGGGTCGATCGCGAGCCAGTCCCCACGGGCGGGGTCGAGCGGGGCGAGGACGTTGAGGTCGTGCAGGTCCTCGTGGACCAGGCGCGGGGCGGGGGCGTCGGCGAGCAGGTCGGGCAGGGCCGCGAGCGCCTGCTCGGTGAAACGGCGCGGGACGAGCGGGGTCGGCTCCGCCAGCTGCTCGCGCCACCGGACCGCCCGCCCCTGCAGCGTGTCGAGCTGGGGCGTGGCCGGGCGGTCGAGCCGGGTGAACAGCCCGCCGACCACCTCGCAGGCGTCGAGGAACGGAAGGGCGGTCAGGTCGCGGTCGCCGTCGAGCCGCTCCAGGAGCAAGGCGTATGACGCGGGGGCGGCGGCCAGGAGCCGCACCGCCCCGTCCCAGTCCCACAGCCGCAGCGCCAGGTGCTCGTGCCGGGCCTCGGGGTGGGGCCAGGTGAGCTTGAGGGCGGCCTGCTCCCGGCCCCGCCGGACCGGGAGCACGAGGGCGTTCTCCCCGTGCCACGGGTCGCCGTCGACGGTGAGGTCCCACCGGTCGAGGTGGTCGTCCACCAGGCGTGGCAGTCGGCCGAGCCAGGTGTCTCCGTCCGGGTCGCCGGGGGCGTCGGGGGCACGGCCGGTCACGGCACGGCGGAAGCTGTCGGGGAGATGGAGCATCGGGAGTCACGGTAGGTGGGCGACCTCAGGCCACGGTCGCCGGCCCGGACGGCGATGCGCGCGCGGTCCGAGGCGACTGGTCCTACAGTGACGGGAGGGTCTGCTGTGGACTCTGCCCATCGACGAGGAGGTCGCCATGGAAGCCATCGAACCGGCATACGGAGCCGGTGTCCTGCTCCTGATCGCAGCCGTGGCCGTCGCGCTGCTGCTGTTCCTCATCATGAAGGTCAAGATCCACGCCTTCGTGGCCCTGGTCGCGGTCAGCCTGCTGACGGCGGTCGCCGCGGGCATCCCGCTGGCGGACGTGCCCGCGGCCCTGATGAGCGGCTTCAGCGGCACCCTGGGATCGGTCGCGCTGCTCGTGGCGTTCGGCGTGATGCTGGGCCGGCTGCTGGAGTACACCGGCGGCGCCCAGGTGCTGGCCGACACCCTCATCAACCGGTTCGGCGAGAAGCGCGCCCCGCTGGCACTGGGCATCGCCGCCCTCATCTTCGGCTTCCCGATCTTCTTCGACGCCGGCCTGGTCGTCTTCCTGCCGATCATCTTCACCGTGGCGCGACGCTTCGGCGGCTCCATCCTCAAGTACGGACTGCCGACCGCCGGCGCCTTCGCCGCGATGCACGCCATCGTCCCGCCGCACCCGGGCCCGGTCGCCGCCGCCGACCTCATGGGCGGCGACATCGGCATCACGCTGCTGCTGGGCATCCCGGTCGCCATCATCGCCTGGTTCGTCGGTGCCTACCTGGTCGGGACCAGGCTGGGCGACCGGTTCGACGTCGACATCCCCGACCTGCTCTTCGGCGAGGAGAACGCCGGTGTCGACGAGACGGCGGACGGCTCGGGCGGCAGCACCGCTGTCCGGACCAAGGTCCCGGCGTTCGGGGTCGTCCTCGGCCTGCTCCTCCTGCCCTTCCTGCTCATCGCGCTGAACACCGTGGTCGGCACCCTGCGCACCGGCGGTCAGATCGCCGACGACGCCGCCTGGGCCAGCGGTCTGCAGCTCATCGGCCAGACCCCGGTCGCGCTCCTCATCACGGTCATCGCCGCGGTCGTCGTGCTCTCCCCCGGGCGGTTCACCATCCCGGCGGCCACCAAGCTCATGGACGAGGCGCTCGGCCCGATCGCGGCGATCATCCTCATCACCGGTGCCGGCGGCATGTTCGGCGGCGTGCTGCGCGCCAGCGGCATCGGCCAGGCGCTCACCGAGTCGCTGTCCGACGTCGGCCTGCCGCTCATCCTGCAGGCCTTCCTCATCGCGACCGCCCTCCGCGTGGCCCAGGGCTCGGCCACCGTGGCCCTGACCACGACCGCGGGCCTCATCTCTGCCCAGGTCGCCGCCGAGGGCCTGTCCGACGTCAAGATCGCGCTGCTGGTCTTCGCCGTGGCCGCCGGGGCCACCGTGCTCTCGCACGTCAACGACTCCGGCTTCTGGCTGGTCAGCCGGTTCTTCGGGATGGACGAGAAGACCACGCTGAAGACGTGGACGGTCATGGAGACCACGCTCGGTCTGGCCGTGTTCGTGCTCGCCGCGCTGCTGTGGCTCGTGCTGTAGTGGCCGCCCCGCGGCACGTCGTGGTGATGGGCGTGACCAGCACCGGCAAGACGACCATCGGCGAGGCCGTCGCCGAACGGCTGGACGGAGTCTTCGTCGAGGGCGACAGCTATCACCCCCGGGCCAACGTCGAGAAGATGTCGGCGGGGATCCCCCTCGACGACGACGACCGCCGGCCCTGGCTGAAGGCCCTGGCCGATCGCATCCGCGAGCTCGACGAGAAGGGCGAGATCTCGGTCACCGGGTGCTCGGCCCTGAAGCGGATGTACCGCGACTGGCTGCGCGAGAGCGGTGCGGACCTCTTCTTCGTGCACCTGCACGGCGACCAGGAGGTCCTGCTCGAGCGGATGGAGAAGCGGGAGCACTTCATGCCGCCCTCGCTGCTGCAGTCGCAGTTCGACACCCTGGAGATGCTCGAGGAGGACGAGCAGGGCGCGCTCGTCGACGTCGGCGGGACGGTCGACGAGGTCGTCGCGGAGTCGATGCGGGTGATCCGGGAGGGCTGAGGCCCCTCGTCCGGACGTCCCTCCACCCCGATCACCCGGGCCATCTCGAAGGTCTCGCCCGCACCCGTCAGGGCAGCTCCACCACGGTGGCGCCCTCGTCGTCGTCCTTCTTGCCGGTCACGGCCTTGACCGTGCCGACGACGGTGCCGACGAGCGACTCGCCACCCCAGCACTCCGCCGTGTCGCCGTCCACGCGCAGCACGACGTTGTCCGGGTTCTCCGGCCCGCCGTCCATGAACGCCGAGGCGCCCTTGTTCCACAGCTTCTCGACGAGGGCGCGGTCGCGCACGACCGTCGCGTGCCCGGCGAGGGAGACCCACGCCTTCATCGACGAGTAGGCCACGTTGACCTGCGGGTTGGCCTCCACGTCGCGCACGACGGCGCTGCTGTCGCGCACGAGGAAGATCACGTCGCCGTCCTCCTCGGCCACCTGCGTCGACAGCGGACGGCTGGTCAGCCGCCCGTGCGAGGAGCTGGAGTCCACCGTCGTCAGCATGGCGATGTCCATGCTCTCGATGAGCTCGTGGACCTTGCGCACCTCGTCGGGGTCGTCGCTGACGTTCACCGGGTCGGCGGGGCTGCTGTCGTGGTGCTCGGTCATGTCCTACTCCTTCGGTTCGACGGTCCTGGCCTCGACCTGCTGGCTCGCGGCGTACGCAGGGTCGCGCAGCCGCGCCCACAGCGGGTGCGTCCAGGCCCCGGCGGGTGGGTGCCCGACGGGGTCGTGCCGCCGGGCGCAGTCCCGGTCGGTCCAGGTGATCTCCAGCCGGCCGCGCTCGTGCCAGGGCCGCCCGGGGGCGGCCACGAGGAGCCGGTATGCCGTGGGCGGGTCGTCCACGTCCTCGCCCCGGTCGGGGGCGGGCTCGGGCGGCCGGGCGTCGTCCGCAGGGTCCAGCCGCAGCAGCAGCGGACCGCGCTCCGTGCTCAGCGGCAGCAGCGTCGTCACCGGCCCGTGGTCGTGCCGGTCGCGCACGGTGAGCACGTGCCGGCCCACCGTCCCGGTGCCGGTGGAGGCGAGCAGGACGTCGCCGGACGCCGGCCCGTCGACCCGCAGGGCCAGCCCCTCGAGGTCCCGCCCCTCCCGCTTCCCGGTCGCCCGCGACCAGCGGACGAGGCAGGGGTGCGGGCCGGGGTCGTCGAGCAGCACGACGCCGCTGCGCGGACCGGGCGTGACCGTGATGGCGCCCGTGCCGCATACCCCGACCGGGTGGAGGGCGCGGGTCCCGCGCAGCCGCGCGGTCAGCCCGAAGGCGGCGGCGACCACCGCTCCCCCTGCCCGGCCCACCGTCTCGGCCGCCAGGTTGGCCGGTGTCGACACGCGCTCGCGATGCGCACCGGTCACGGCTGGAGGACCACCTTGATGCAGCCGTCCGCCTTGTCGTTGAACGTCTTGTACATCTCCGGGGCCTGCTCCAGCGGCACGCGGTGAGTGGCGAGGTTCTCCAGGTCGAGGACGTCCTCGGCGCCGCTGACCAGGTCGTAGAGCTCGTCGGTCCAGTGCTTGACGTGGCACTGGCCCATCCGCACCTGCACGCCCTTGTCGAAGAGCTGCATCATCGGCATCGGGTCGGCCATGCCGCCGTAGACGCCGCTGATCGAGACCGTCCCGCCGCGACGGACCGCGTCGATCGCGGTGTGCAGCGCGGCCAGCCGGTCGACGCCGGCGGTCTCGATGGCCTTGCGGGCGATCGGCTTGGGGAGGCGCTTGGCCGCACCGACGGCGGCGCCGAGGAACGGGCTGCCGTGCGCCTCCATGCCGACGGCGTCGATGACGCTGTCCGGCCCCCGCCCGTCGGTCAGCTCGCGCAGGGCGTCGCCGACGTCCTTGACCGAGCTGAGGTCGACGACCTCCGCGCCGAACCCGCGGGCCAGCTCGTTGCGCTCGGGGACCCGGTCGACGCCGACCACGCGGATACCCTTGTGCCGGGCCGACCGCACGGCCAGCTGCCCGACCGGGCCGAGCCCGAGCACGGCGAGGGTCCCGCCCTCGGGCACGTCGGCATACTCCAGGGCCTGCCAGGCGGTGGGCAGGATGTCGGAGAGGTAGAGCACCCGCTCGTCGGGCAGGTCGGAGTCGACCTTGATCGGCAGGAAGTCGGCGAACGGCACGCGCACCAGCTCGGCCTGCCCGCCGGGGACCGCCCCGTAGAGCGAGGTGTAGCCGAACAGGCTGGCGCCCTTGCCCTGGTCGTAGTTCTGCGTGGTCTCGCACTGGGCGTACAGGCCGCGCTCGCACATCCAGCAGCGGCCGCAGGAGATGTTGAAGGGGATGACGACCCGGTCGCCGACCTGCAGGTTCTCCACGGCGCTGCCGACCTGCTCGACGACGCCCATGAACTCGTGGCCGAGGATGTCGCCGGGCGTGAGGTAGGCGGCCAGCACGTTGTAGAGGTGCAGGTCCGAGCCGCAGATCGCCGTCGAGGTCACGCGGACGACGGCGTCGGTCGGCTGCTCGATGACGGGGTCGGGCACGTCCTTGACCTCGACGTCCTGAAGTCCTTGCCAGGTGAGTGCTCGCATGAGGCCCACGCTAGGACGGGTATGCCGTTCCGGCACCTCGGAAGGCCGGTAGGGAGCGGGGAACCGGCTCGGTCGCCAGCCTGCGGCGGCCCCGAGTCGCCGCCGACGTCGAAGCGTCGACCTGTCGAAGCAGCGGGATGGTCGACCGACAGGTCACGCCAGATCGAGATCAGCCTTGACCTGGTCCCAGGGAATCGTCCCCTCCTCGGCGATCTCTGCACGCGCGGCCCTGGCCGCCTCGACGTCAGCGAGATCCTCAGCCATCTCGACGGCGGACTGTTCGCTCATGATGACCATCGTGCCTCACGGGTGACGGACGGTGTCGTGACGCGGGATTGTGCTCGGACACCCAAGCAGGTTTCCCCCACGTATGCTGGACAAATGCCGAGCCAGGAGCCGTCCCCCACCGCGCGTGGCCGGGCCGGCGAGCGCCGGGCCAGCATCCTGGAGGCGCTGCGGGGGACCCGGCACGGGCTGGGGGTCAAGGACCTCGCCGGACTGACCGGGCTGCACGACAACACGGTCCGCTTCCACCTCGACCAGCTGGTCGCCGACGGGCTGGTCGACAAGCAACCGGGGGTGACCGACCGGCCGGGGCGGCCACCGCTGACGTACGTCGCCCGGCAGGAGCCGGACGAGGCGCGGGACAACTACGCGCTAATCGCCCGGGTGCTGGGGAACGCGCTGGCCGGGTCGACCGGGGACGCGGCGCAGGTGGCGCGGGAGTCGGGCCGGGCGTGGGGGCGGGCCGAGGGCGGACGGACGCAGGACTGGGACACGGCGCTGGACCGCCTCGTCGCGGTGCAGCAGGCGGAGAGCTTCTCGCCGGAGCTGGTGGAGGACGCGGACGGGACGGCGCTGCGGGTGCACCACTGCCCGTTCCTGGCGCTCTCCCGCGAGGACCGCACGCTGCCCTGCTCGGTGCACCTCGGGCTCATCGAGGGGGCGCTCGGTGACGCGGGGGTCGTCGACCGGCTGGAGCCGTTCGTCACGCCGTCGCTCTGCGTCGCGCACCTGGCGCCGGCCGACGGCGCCTGAGCCGGGCCGGCGACGAGGCAGCCTGGCGCTCACTCCTGCGGCGGAGCCTGCGCCACCAGCGGCGTGTCGACGCCGAGCGCACCCATCTTGGCCGCACCGCCCGGCGACCCGAGCGGCTCGTCCCGCCCGGGCAGCGCCTCGAAGAAGAAGTCGGCGTTGTCCTGCAGGTAGGGCGTGAACTCCGCCGGCAGGTCGTCCTCGTAGTAGATCGCCTCCACCGGGCACACCGGTTCGCAGGCGCCGCAGTCGACGCACTCGTCGGGGTGGATGTAGAGCGCCCGCTCCCCCTCGTAGATGCAGTCGACCGGGCACTCCTCGACGCAGGCCCGGTCGACGACGTCGATGCAGGGCTGGGCGATGACGTAGGTCATGGGCGGCCTCCTCGGCTCTCGGGGTCTTCCTTTTACACGAATTCTACTGTAGAAATAGACCTATGACCACGACCCAGACCTGGCTCCCGCACCTGTTCCACCGGCGGCACAACACGATGCCGCGGGTCCCGATGCCGCCGGTCGAGCCACGGACCGACGTCCCCGAGGCTCCCGACCCCGGTGAGGCCCCGCTGCTGCTGGCCGACCTCACCTCGCCGTGGGCCTACCTGGCGCACCTGCGGCTCGACTCCGACGCCGGCGGGGACGAGGGCGAGGGCGAGGGCGAGGACCACCCGACCGACGGCGCCGCCTGGTGGGCCGTCGAGAGCACCACGACCATCCCCCTGAGCGGCCTGCGCACCGACGGACCCGACCGCGACCGGCTGCGCGAGGAGCTGGCCGCGGTCCGCGACCTGGCCCTCGACGGCGAGGAGATCCCCGACGACGTCCCCGCCGTGCTGCCGCACCCGCGCCCGGTGGCCGCGGCCTACGCCGAGGCCGTCACCCTCGGCCGCGGCCCGCAGGCGCTCGACCTGCTGCTGCGGGCCTACTGGCAGGACGGCCTCGACGTCGGCGACCCCGAGGTGCTGCGCCGGCTCATGCCCCGGGTCCTCGTCGACGACCTCGCCCCCTGCACCGGCGACCCTCGCCGGGAGTGGGGCTACGTCGTCTCCCCCGCCCGCGAGCCGCTCTCCGACGCGGCCTTCCACCTCATGGGCCGGTGGCAGCAGCGCTGGGTCGACCTGGGCCGTCCCGGACCGCTCGCCCTCGTCGACGGCCGCCGCACCCGCACCGGTGCCGACGTGCTGGGCGGCACGACCGAGCAGCAGCTGGCCGCCTGAACCGAGGACCGCCCCGGAAACGACCGGCCCGGCTCAGACCTCGACCGGCCCTCGCAGCTCCTCCGGCACCAGCCCCACCCGCACCGGCCCCGGCGTGGTCCGCCCGTCGACCGGCACGCCCTTCTGCGTGACCACGACGACCCCCTCGTCGGCCAGCGTGCACGCCACCGCGCGGGCCACGTGCGTCAGCGCCCGCCGCCTGGTCGGGTCGACCGCACCGGCCGCCTCGGACGGGCAGAGCGTCTTGGCCGGCCCCCGCTCCTGGGCCAGCCGCAGGATCTCGGTCCGCAGCCGCTCCTCGAGCTCCTCGGTCGCGCCGAACGTCGCCACCGCGTCGTCCAGCCGCCGCAGGAACCGGGCGAACCCCTTGCCCGCCCGTCCCCGCCGTCGTGACGAGGTGACCACGCGCGTGCGGTCGGTGCTCGTCCACGGCATACCCCCGTCCCGCACCGCCCGCACGAGCTGCACGTCTTCGCCGTCGTCGAGCGCGGGGAACCCGCCGACCCGGTCGTACGCCGATAGCCGCACCCCCAGGTTCGCCCCGTGGATCCCCAGGTGGCCCTCGGCGAGGTGGTGCTGCGCGTGCCAGAGCCGGGCGGACTCGGAGCCGTCCTCGCGCGGCTCGACGGTGCCGAGCACCAGGTCCAGACCGCGGTCGGCCAGGTCGCGCTGCGCGCGGAGCCAGGTATGCGGCACACGCGAGTCCGCGTCCGTGCTCGCCACCCATACGGTCGCCGGGTCGAGGTCGGCCAGGGTGCCGTGGGAGCGGCCGGCCTCGACGCCGTTCGCGCGGGCTCCGCCCAGGGTCGCGGCGTCGCTGCCCTGGACCACCCACCGGACGTCGGGGTGCGCGCCGACGACCTCGGCGACCCGCTCGGCCGTGCCGTCGGTGCACCGGTGGAGGACGACGGACACGACGACCGGCTGGTCGACCTCGGCGGCCGCTGCGGCGACGCTGGTCAGACAGCCGGCGATCTCGTCCTGCTCGTCCCGGGCCGGCACGACGACGAGGACCGCGGCGAGCGCAGGTCGGTCGTCGGTCTCGTTCCGCGGGCGCACGGGGGAATCCTCACACGGGTTGTCGGAGGGCGCTCTCTGCGGCTAGTCGGTCGGAGCCTCGGTGTCCTTCACCGCGTCGAGACCCACCGAGAACTGGTACGTGGACCCGGGCAGTGCCGTGCCGAGAAGCTCGACGTAGCCGGGGCTGTCCACCACCAGTTCCACCTCGGACCGTGAGCTGCCGGGGACCGTGATCGTCCCGCCGTCGACCAGGCCTTCCGGGGAGAGGAAGTCGCCCGCGTTCTGGTAGAACTCGATGCGGACCTGCGCGTCGTCCTCATGATCGTTGACGACCGTGACGGTGGTGGGACGTCCGACGACTACCTGGGTGGGAGCGTCGAAGTGCAGGTCGACGTCTTCCGGGCCTGGGACCTTGTCGATGGGGAGTTCTTCGAGGCCCGGATCCGACACAGGAGACCCCGTGGCAGGGATTTCGTCGTCGACGTGCTGCGTGGGACCGTCGGTGTCCGTGACGGGACCTCCTGCGGTCGACGGCGGCTCACCTGCTGACCCGCACCCGGCGAGGACGGCCAGCAGCAGCACGGGGGCTGCCTTAGTTGTTGACGGCATCGTGAGCAGCCTGGGCCATCCGCTTGAGGGCATCGACGGCCCGGCCTCGTGCGTCTCCATCCCGACCAGTCTGGTCACCCGGGGCGCTCGTGGCTACCGTCGTGAGGATGACCCGCGGCCTGTCCGACCTCACCTGGCCCCGGCGGACCGAGCGCCTGCTCCTGCGTCCGCCGCAGCGGGCAGACCTGCCGGCGGTCCTGGCCTACCGGTCCGACCCGGAGGTGGCGCGCTGGCTGACGGCGGTCGCCACCGAAGAGGAGGAGATCAGCGGCCGCTTCCTCGTCAGCGGGACGGCCCTCGTCGTCGAGCGGGACCGGGAGGTCGTCGGCGACGTCATGCTGCAGGTCGGCGACGGCTGGGCGCAGCGCGAGGTCGCCGACCGGGCCCGCCGCACCCAGGCCGAGCTCGGCTGGGTGGTCGCCCCTGCGCACCAGGGGCAGGGGTATGCCGTCGAGGCGGTCCGCGAGCTCGTCACCATCGCCTTCGCGCTGGGTGTGCGCCGTGTCGAGGCCGGATCCTTCGCCGAGAACGTCGTCTCGCGCCGGGTCATGGAGAAGGTGGGCCTGCGCCAGGAGGGCCACTTCGTGCGGGAGTCGTTGCACCGGGACGGCACCTGGCGCGACGGGGTGACCTACGCCCTGCTGGCCGACGAGTGGGACGGGTCGGCGGGCCGACGCACCTGATCTCGCAGGGGTGCTCCGCGGAGCACCCCCGTCGCCGACCACACGGTCAGCACAAAGTCCTCCTCCACGAGGTGGCTGCGACGTTGCAGGCCAACGTTCGTCATCGCCTCACCCACGAGCCCGTGCACCTCGTCACCGGTCAGCGGCCACCCGACGATCTCGTGCCGCCAGTGGCAGGCCAGCGCGGTCGCCCGGTCCGACCCGGCCACGAGCTCCCCCACCCGCCGCGCCAGCTCGCGCAGCCGCCCGGGTGAGAGGAAGTAGCCCACCTCCGACAGCACCACGAGCTCCACGCTCTCCTCGCGAAGTGCCTCCTCGAACCGCCCCCACTCCTCCGGCAGCGACGCCTGGACCGTCCGCAGCCGCTCGGCTCCCTCGACCCGGCCCAGCGCCTCCGCCGACTCGTCCACCGCCACGACCGCGTCGCACCGCCCGAGCAGGTCCCCGGCGAGCGCGCCGACGGAGCACCCGACCTCCACGCCCACGGCATACCTCTCGTGCGGCAGCGCCGCCAGGGTGAGGCCGCGCTTGCGGCGCTCGTACCAGCTCGTCCGCACCTCCCACGGGTCATCCTCGCGGGCGTGCAGGTCCTCGAACGGGCTGCTCTCCCCCGGCTCGGCGACCAGCAGCGTCTCCCACGGGCGGGCGAAGTGGGCCAGCATCTCGGGCCGCAGCAGCACCTCGTCCCCGGGCCGGTCGGACAGCGGCTCGACCTGGGACCGGTGCCCGGCGACCGCCCGCGCCTTGCGGCCGCGTGCCCCGTCGGACAGGTCCACGCGACGGGCCGACCCCCACGGCAGCGCGTCGGGGCCCTCCCAGTGCCACAGCCAGACCGGGTACTCCAGCAGCCGCGCGTCCGTGCGCCAGGCCGCGGCGGCGGCCGACCGGGCGGCGGCCTCGTGGTCGGGGTGCCCGTCGGCGCGGTACGGCGCGAGCAGCACGCTCTCCCCCGGCCGCGTCAGCCGCACGAGCGCGGCGGTGAGCTCGTCCTGCTCGTCGGCCAGCCCACCGTCGGTGAGCCCGAGCAGGTGCAGGCGGGCGTGCGGGGCGAGCTCAGTGATGACCTCACGGGCCTCGGCGCGGCGGATCCGGGCGAGGTCGGCGGGCGTGTGCGTCGGCGAGCGCGGGTGGGAGGCCTGCCCGTCGGTGGCGACGACGACGTCGAGGTCCACGTCCGCGGGCAGCCCGGCGAGCAGCCCGCCGACCCCGAGGGTCTCGTCGTCGGGGTGGGCGGCGACCACGAGCAGGTGGGTGGTCCCGGTCAGGTCGAGGGGTATGACGTCGCGCCACCGGGGGTCCTCGGCCCACCGGGCCTCGTCGGTCGGCGGGTCTCCGGATGGGGTGAGCCCCGAGGCGCCAGGGGCGTCCTTGATCCCGTCGTTCATGCCCACGCCACCGGCATCCCGTCGGCGACGGCCTGCCCGACGAGCGCTGCGTCGCGCTCGGCCTTGTGCTGGCGCAGGTAGAGCTGCAGGTCGGCCACCCGGGCGGCGTGCTCCTCCTCGCCGGTCAGCGGACCGGGGCCGAGCGCGTGGGCGGCGGCGGTGAGGACGGTCTCGCAGGCGTCGTGGACGACGGAGCGGACGCGGACGCAGCGGGGCCAGGCGTGCTCGCCCTCGACCAGGCCGGCGTCGACGGCGCTCGACGCCTCGGTGAGCACGGCCGCGGCGGCGGTCAGGGCCATGTCGGCCTTCCCGAGGAGAGATAGGCCGATCTGGTCGGGCTCGCGCTCGGTGGCGGCCGTGCGCATCCGTCGGGTCAGGCCCATCGCGCCGCCGAGCCAGCAGGCGGCGACGCCCAGGCCGCCCCAGGCGAAGCCGGGACGGGTGAGGTACCACCCCGGGTCGCCCACCGGCACGCCCGGGACGTCGGTCAGCCGCAGTCCCGTGGAGCGGACCCGAGGCAGTCCGCGGGCGACCCACGGCTCGTCAACCAGCTCCACGCCGGGGTGGGACAGGTCGACGGCGACGAGGATGCGGCGCTCGTCGTCGACCCAGGCGGTGACGAGGGCGGAGTCGACGTGCTCGGCCAGGGAGCACCAGGGCTTGCGGCCGGAGAGGACGAGGCGGCCCTCGTCCCCGGGCCGGGCCTCCAGCCGCGCGCCCGGCCCCTCGGCCGCGTAGACGCCCCACGTGCCCGAGGCGGGCGGCACGGCATACCCCGCGTCGGCGGCCTGGGCGAGGATGGCGACGGCGTCGAGGTGCGGCTCGAGGGTGCGGGCGACGGTGAGGTCGACGGCGGCCAGCTCGGCGAGGCCGCGCCACAACTCGGCGGTGCGGCCGGTGCCGGGCAGCGGCAGCCGCTCGGTCGCCCGGTCGGCGAGCGCAAGCGCCGCGACGGGGTCGCCGGCGGCGGCGCGGGCGTCCTCGAGCAGGGCGGTCAGGCCGGGGTCGTCGGGGGCCTGCGGGGACCAGGGGTCGAGACCGATCACGGACCCATCGTGCCGTCCGCCCGGGCCCGGCGCTCGGCCTCCCCGGCCATCCGGACGAGCATCGCGCGGAAGATGACCTTGTGGGCCGGCAGCTCGACCCACCAGAAGGTCTGCCCCAGGCGGCCGTCGGGGCGGAACTCGAGCCGTTGGACCAGCCTCGACCGGTCGGTGTCCGGACCCTGGGAGTCGTGCACCTCGTAGGTCATCCGCGCGGTCCCCGGCATCCGCTGCTCCGACACGAGCGTCAGGCTGCGGCCGGGCTCGACCGTCTCGACCCGCCAGCCGTCGACGGGGTCGTCGACACGCAGCTCCCGGTCGGGACGCCCGCGGTTGCCCGGCCCGCCCACGACCCGGTCGAGCACGCCACGGACCTGCCAGAGGCGGTTCGCGGCGTACCAGCCCGGGTCCCCGCCGAGGTCGGCGACGCACGTCCAGGTGGTGGTGGCCGGTGCGTCGACGGCGCGCTCCCTGCGCTCGCGGAAGGCGCCGTCCGCGTCGGGGGTCAGACCGGCCCTCACCGGGCACCGCCTCGGGCGGGGCGGCGCAGGCGGTGGGTCGGGGTGGGGTCCACGCTGCGAGGCTACTGCGGTGGCGGACGGGGCGGGCGCTGGATCATCATGAGGCCATGAGCGACCCCACCGCCCCCGTCAGGGACATCGCCCAGCTCGCCCGGCAGCACGGCTTCAGGATCGGCGCGGCCGAGTCGCTGACCGGCGGCACCATCTCCTCCGCGCTGGCGCAGGGCGAGGGCGCCGCGGACTGGTACCACGGCACCGTCGTCAGTTACCACGAGAAGGTGAAGTTCGACCTGCTCGGTGTGACGCCCGGCCCGGTCATCACCGAGCGCTGCGCGATCGAGATGGCCCAGGGCGCGACCCGGGTGCTCGAGGCCGACGCGGTCGTGTCGACCACCGGCGCCGGCGGCCCGGACGAGGAGGAGGGTCACCCGCCGGGCACGGTCTACGTCGGGGTGATGGTCCGCGGCGAGGTCACCTGCTCCAAGCTGGAGCTGGGCGGGGACCCCGAGGAGATCGTGCAAGAGGCAACCCAGCGGTCGCTGGAGCTGCTGCTGGAGCAGCTGCGCGCAGCCACCGGCTGAGACCCCGCAAAGCCCCTTGCCGCGGCACGCCCACGGCGGAACACTGGGACGGGCCGTCCGGCACCGACGAGCGGACGGTCCGCGACGAAGGGGCCTGCCATGTCCGACGGAGCCATACACCTGCTGGTCGGGACGACCAAGGGTGCGTTCGTCCTCGACGGGGACGTCGACCGCACCCGCTGGTCGGTCCGGGGACCCTACTGCGGGGGGTGGACGATCAACCACGTCGTCGGCGACCCGGCCACCGGGACGCTGTGGGCCGGGGGCGGCGGCGACTGGTCCGGCGCCGGGGTCTGGCGCTCCCCCGACCTCGGCCGGACCTGGGAGCCGACCAAGCTGACCACCGGCGAGCTGGACAGGTGGGCGGCGGAGGAGCCGGACTTCGCGGAGTCGCTGGGATGGACCGACCAGGTGGCGCCGTTCGGCGAGGACTTCTCCCAGGTCTGGTCGCTGGGCCGCGCGGGCGACCGGCTCTACGCGGGGACCAAGCCGGCGAGCCTGCTCGTGAGCGACGACGACGGCGGGACGTGGGCCAAGGTCAAGGGCCTGACCGACCACCCGTCCGCCCAGGAGTGGAGCCCCGGCGCCGCCGGCCTGGTCCTGCACACCATCGTGGCCGACCCGCAGGACCCCGAGCGGATGTGGGTGGGGATCTCCGCCGCCGGGGTCTTCGCCACCGAGGACGGCGGCGTGACGTGGGAGCGGCGCAACGACCTGGCCGACCCCGCCGACGGCGAGGGCAACAGCCACCCGGCAGCGGCCTCGGACGGGCACACGGGGTTCTGCGTGCACCACCTCGAGCGGGCCGCCGGGCAGGACGGCCTGCTCTACCAGCAGAACCACCACGGCGTCTGGCGCTCGGAGGACGGCGGCCTCAGCTGGCGAGACGTCACCGCGGGCCTGCCGTCGACGTTCGGCTTCCCGCTCCAGGTCCACCCCCGCGACGGGCGGACCCTCTGGACGGTCCCCCTCAACGGCGACACCGAGGGCCGCTACCCGCCCGACGCGGCCGCCGCCGTCTGGCGTTCGCGCGACGGCGGAGGGTCGTGGGAGGCGCTGCGGGACGGGCTGCCCCAGGAGGCCTGCTTCTTCACCGTCCTGCGCCAGGGCATGACCGGCGACCGCCGCGACCCTGCCGGGGTCTACTTCGGGACCAACACCGGCTCGGTGTTCGCCAGCCACGACGAAGGGGACACCTGGACGGAGGTCGCTCGGCACCTGCCGACCGTCCTGGCCGTCGAGGTCCTCGAGCCCGAGGGCCGCTAGGCAAGTCGCGACCGCAGGACACGGTCAGCCCGAACGTCTCCACACCCGGCTGGGCACCCGCACCCGTCAGTGTGTTGTCTGAGCGGTCCTGCGACACCCGACAGGTACCGTTCTCCCGTGCAGGGGTTGGCAGTCGGCGAGAAGCCGGGGTTTGAGCAAAGGGCCCGCATCCCGTCCGTCGACGGCCTGCGCGCCCTCGCCTTCACGCTTGTGTTCCTGTTCCACTCCTGGGAGTTCGCCGGCCGGCCGCGCATCCCCGTCGTGACAGACATCGTCGCCCAGAACACCCGTCCCGATCTGTTCGTGGTGCTCACCGGATTCGCCCTCTACCTACCCTTCGCCCTCGACCCCTCACGGCACGGTCGGTTTCGCACGGGCGCCTACGTGGAACGTCGCATCAAACGCATCGTCCTGCCCTACTACGCTGCTCTCGCTCTGGCGCTGGTCCTGCCCTACGTGCTGAAGGTCATCTACTCCTTGCTGGGGCAGGCTCCGAATCCGACCGATCCGGTGGCTTGGGGAGACGTCGCCTCCCACCTGACCTTCACCCACATGTTTTTCCCGGAGTACTGGGCCGGCATCAACGGCAGCCTGTGGACCATGTCTTTGGAGATGCAGCTCTACCTCCTGTTCCCCGTCGTGGTCCTGCTCGTGGCCCGTTGGGGGCTGTGGGCACTCGTCCCGCTTAGTGCCGTGTCTGTCCTCTGGCACGTCGTTACCCCCTTTGGGGATCAATGGCCAGAGGACTTTCTGTGGGGGGCGACCGCCATCGGGCGGCTGACTGAGTTCATGGCTGGCATGGTGGCGGCCGTCATCGTCATGCGTCTACGGCACCGGCTGACACGGAGGTGGCTCTTGGCGGCGCTGGTCGTCTTCGTGCTCGGGTATGCCGTGGCGACCGGGTCGTTGACAGGTGGACGGATCCCTGTCCGCGAGGTCGGACTCTCCGTCGCCTTCGGTGGTCTGATCGTCCTCGCCATCGGGGCCAAGCCGGTCGAAGCCTTCTTCGGTTCACGGCCGGTCGCCCGCCTCGGCTACATGGCCTACAGCATGTTCCTCGTCCACCAGCCGATCGTCTACTACTTCTCGGAGGGTCTGGAACGCGTCCTCGGCGTCCCGGAAGGTCACGGGGAGCTCGCCCTCCTCTGGTCCGTGGGCTTCGCGGTCGTCTTCGTCGTCGGGTGGCTCTTCTTCCGCTTCATCGAGGAGCCGTGCATCCGCTGGAGCAAGGCGGTCGCCAAGCGACCTGCATCGGCGGCTAGTACCCCTCTTTGAGAAGCAGACCCCCGCTCAGCCCGACCGTCTCCGCACCAGCTCCATCGCCCTGACCTGGTCCAGCACCGACAGGTACGGCAGCGGGTCCACCCGGGTCCGCTCGACCACGTCCGTCAGCTGCTCCCGGACCACCCGCCGCAGCTCCTCGGCGTCCCACGGCTTGGCCACGTAGTGGTCCAGCCCCGCCTCGTTGACCGCCCGGATCGTGTCCGCCTGGTCGGCCTGCCCGGTGACGAGCACGGTCGCCACGTGCGCGGTCTCCTCCGCGCCAGCCAGCTCGACGAGGAAGTCGACCCCGCTCGTCCCCGGCAGCCGGTGGTCGGCGAGGACGACGGCCAGCAGGTCCCCGTCGGCGGCCACCTCGGCGATCACGGCCCGGGCGTCGGGCACGTCCTGGGCCGGCTCGACGCGCACGTGCGCAGCCAGCGGCTCCAGGTCGCGCTCCAGCGCCTCGCGCACGTCCGGTTCGTCCTCCAGGACGAGCACCACGAGCTTCATCGCTGCTCCTTCTCCTCGGTGGGGCCAGGGGGTATGCCGTCGCGCCCCGCGGGCGCACCGGCCCCGGTCGTGGGGGCTCCGGCGGCGGTCGTGCCGGGACCGGTCCGCAGGGCCGGCAGCTCGACGGTGAAGACGGTACGGCCCGGCTCGGACTCCAGCCCGATCGTGCCGCCGTGCTGGACGACGATGCTCCGGGAGATGCCCAGCCCGAGGCCGAGCCCGGAGCGGACGACCCCGTGCTTGGTGGTGAACCGGGGCTCGAAGATCCGCCCCTGCAGGGAGGGCGGCACACCGGGGCCGTCGTCCTCGACCTCGACCACCACCCCGCCGTCCTCCGTCCGCCGCGCCCGGACGGTGATCCGGCCGGACCCGTCGAGCGCGTCGGCGGCGTTGGCGAGCAGGTTGGCCCACACCTGGGCGAGGCGCCCCGGCCGGCTGCCCACCGGTGGCAGGTCGTCGTCGCACCGGACGTCGACCGTCAGTCCGGCCAGCCGGTGCTCGACGAGCCCCAGCGCGTCCCGGACCGTGGCCGCGAGGTCGGTCGCCTCGAGCGGGGCTCCGGGGTCGTCGGGCCGGGCGTGCACCCGCAGGTCCTCGACCAGCCGGCCGACGTGGTCGGCCGCGGTCCGCAGCGACCGCATCGTCGCCCCGATCCCCGCGGCGGCCTCGACCCGGGCCAGCTCCTCGGGCGGCCCGGTCAGCACCGTCCTCGCCCGGGTCGGGTCGGTCACCCCCGCGGCCACCAGCCGGCGCACCTGCGACGGCGTCGCCCCCGTGGCCCGGGCGAGCTCACGCCGCAACGACCTCTCGTCGCCGGCCGACACCGCCTCGCGGGTCTCGGCCGCCTCGAAGGCGGCCCGGACCACGTCGTCCTCGCCGCCCCCCAGCAGCACGCGCAGGTCGGCCGACAGGTGCTCCACGCCGCGGGTCACCGCCGCGATCGGGTTGCTCAGCTCGTGGGCCACCCCTGCGGTCGTCTCGCCGAGCGTGGCCATCCGGGCCTGCTCGACCAGTCCCGCCCGGGCGGCCTCCAGCTCGCGCAGCGTGCGCTGCAGCTCGGTGGCCAGCTCGGCCTTCTCGACGTGCAGCCGCTCGGCCCGCCGCAGCCGGGCCGACAGGGCCCGCACGGTCAGGGCCGTCAGCGCGGTGCCGACCCGCGGCTCCCCCGTCAGCGCGCGGTCCAGCTGCTCCACGGTCAGCGGCACGACCTCGCAGTCGGTCGTCGTCCGCGCGGTCACCGTCGCCGCCTGCGGCCCGGTGAGGGCGAACAACCCGATGAGCGGCCCAGTCGAGGCGTGGTGCAGGGTCAGCGCACCGACCCCCGTGTTCACCGACAGGGCGACCCGGCCGCTGAGGACGAGGAAGAGCTGGCCGACGTCGTCGTCCTCGATCGTCAGCCGCACGTGCGGCGGCAGCTGCAGCCGGGGCCGGGGGCCGAGCACCGACTCGACGGCCTCGAGCAGCTCGGCGGCCGCGGAGTCCGGGTCCTGCTGGAGGTGGCGCAGCAGCCCGCTGGCCCGCGGCTCCGGCTCGGGCGGCCGGTCCTGGGCTACCTCCTCCGCCCGCCCCCCGCGGCGGCGCACCCACCGGGCGAGCTGCGCGTCGGCATACCGGCGCAGGTTGCCTGGCGTCCACGGGGCCATGACGACCCCGCTGAGGTGGCCCGCGTCGAGGGTGCGGGCGAGGTCGGGCAGCTCGAGGCGTTCGGTGACGACGAGCACGCGGGGGCGGGGGTGGCCCAGGGCACCGAGCACGCGGGCGACGGTGGCGTCGGCGTCAGCGCGACCGACGACGACCACGGCCAGGCCGACCGGCCCGGCGGAGCGCACGGCCGGTTCGGCGAGGGCGCCGGGCGCCGGCACGCGCACGGCGTCCAGCTCGGCCGCGGCCGCCTCGGCGACCGGGCCGGTGCCGACGACGACGGTGCGCGGCGCGGGGGCGGCCACGGCTCAGCCGATCCCGAGGACGCGCCACCACAGCGGCATGACGAGGACCGCGAGCAGCACGCCGAGCACGCCGACGACCAGGCCGGTGACGACCATCTGCGGGGTCTGCACGGTGCCGGTGGCGTAGGCGATCGCGTTGGGCGGGGTGGAGATCGGCAGCATCATCGCCAGGCTGCAGGAGAGCGCGACGACGAGGGCGACGGTGACGAGGTCCTGGTCGACGGTCAGGGCCAGCGGCAGCGCGATCGGGATGAGCAGGTTGGCGGTGGCCGAGTTGGAGATGACGTTGGACAGCCCCCAGGCCAGGCCGGCGAGGGTGAGCAGCAGGAGCGCGCCGGGCAGCACGCCCCAGTCGACGAGGCCGACGAGCCACTCGTCCAGGCCGCTGGCGCCGACGCCGTTGCCGAGGGCGATGCCGCCGGCGACCAGCCAGAGCACCGGCCACTGCAGGGCGCGCAGGTCGTCGCCGGTCATCACCTGGGTGGCCAGCAGCACGACGACGGGCAGGAACCCGACCGTGGTGGACGGGATGCCGTGCAGCGGCTCGCTCAGCCACAGCAGGACGGTGAGGGCGGCGGTGGCGTAGAAGACGAGGGCCGGCGGGGTCCTCTTGAACTTGACCTGCAGGTCAAGGTCGAGCGCGGTGCGGCCGGGGACGTAGCGCCAGGACAGGAACAGCCACCCGACGACGAGCAGCAGCAGCGCCAGCGGGACGGCGGCCATCATCCACTCGACGAAGGAGACCCGTTCGTCGCGCTGGATGAGGGCGGCGAGGGCCAGCGCGTTGGGCGGGGACCCGACGGGGGTGCCGATGCCGCCGACGTTGGCCGCCAGCGGCACGGCGAGGGCGAAGCCGGTGCGGGCGGCCAGGGTCGGCAGGCTGGAGAGCACCGGCAGCAGGACGGCGAACATCGTGGCGGTCGTAGCGGTGTTGGACATGAACATCGACAGCACCGCGGTCATGAGCATGAGCGCCAGCAGCGCCGAGCGGGCGCTGCCCTTGAACGGGGTGAGGATGAGGGCGGCCAGGTTGCGGTCGAGGGCGTACTTCGCGGCGCCGTCGGCGATGAGGAACCCGCCGAGGAAGAGGATGATCACCGGGTCGGCCAGGCTGGCCCACACGTCCCGGGCGGACGTGGCCGGCTCCCCGAGCGGCACGAGCGCCTGCTCGCTGAGCGTGAGCACCTCGAGCAGGATGATGACCACGGCCGTGGCCACCAGCGGGATCGCCTCGGTGACGAAGAGGACGATCGCCATGAGGAAGATGCCGAGCATCCGCTCGCCGGGCTCGTCCAGCCCGGGCACGTCGACCAGGAGCGGTACGACCAGCGCGAGCGCCGCGAGGGGCAGCCCGAGTCGTCGCACGAGCGTGGCGGAGGGCATGGCGCCAGCCTAGACCGGGGGCCTTCCGCCCCCTCCGGGCGACCGGACCGCGCGTGTAGGGTCCGACAGGTGAACCCCGTGACCGTCGCCATCGTCAACGACTACGACGTCGTCGTCCGCGGGGTGGACGCGATGCTGCGGCCCCACGTCGACCGGGTGCGGGTGGTTGAGCTCGACATCGGCACCGAGCCCAGCAGCCCGGTGGACGTCGCCCTCTACGACACCTTCGCCCAGGCGCAGGCGGACGCCGACGACATCGACGCCTTGGTCGCCAACCCGATGACGGGCAAGGTCGTCGTCTACAGCTGGAACACCCAGCCCGCGCTGGTCCGCAAGGCGCTGGAGCGGGGGTGCGCGGGCTACGTGGCCAAGTCGGCCACCGCCGAGGAGCTGGTCCGCGCGCTCGAACGGGTGGCCGCGGGCGAGACCGTCACCCCGGGCACCTTGGACATGGAGGCCAGCGCCCAGCAGGTCGCCGCCGGAGCCGCACCCGACGACGACCACGGGCGCTGGCCGGGGCAGGAGCACGGCCTGTCGGCGCGCGAGGCGGAGATCCTCGGGCTGATCACCCAGGGGCTGACCAACGACGACATCGCGGCCCGGGCCTACCTGTCGATCAACACGGTGAAGTCCTACATTCGCAGCGCCTACGCCAAGATCGGCGTGACCCGGCGGCCGCAGGCGGTCCGCTGGGGGATGGAGCACGGCATGCTGCCGACGAAGGGCCGCGAGCTGCGGTGAGCGTGCGGCCCGCCCACCTGGGCGCCCTGGAGATGGCGGAGGGGTATGCCGGGGGCCGGCTGAGCCCGGTCGAGGTCGCCACCGACGTGCTCCAGGTCGTGGAGGGGGGGGAGCCGGAGCTCAACGCGTTCTGGGTGCGGGACGAGCCGGAGCAGGTGCTCGCCCGAGCTCTGGCGGCGCAGGAGCGGTGGGCCGCCGGGGCCCCGCTGAGCCGCTGGGACGGCGTTCCGGTGACCCTGAAGGAGAACATCGCCCGGGCCGGCGTGCCGATGCCCGCCGGGTGCGCGGCGGTCGACCCGGTCGTGCCGGAGGTGGACTCGCCGGTGGCGCGCCGCTGCGACGAGGCCGGGCTGGTCGTGCTGGGGTCCACGACGATGCCCGACTGGGGGATGCTCTCCTCCGGCCACTCCAGCCGGCACGGGCAGACCGTGTCGCCGTTGAACCCCGACTGGACGACGGGCGGCTCGAGCTCCGGCGCGGGGGTGGCGGCCGCTGCCGGCTACGGGCCGCTCCACGTGGGCACCGACATCGGCGGGTCGATCCGCCTGCCGGCGACCTGGCTCGGCCTGGCCTCGCTCAAGCCGAGCGCGGGACGGATCCCGCTGAACGCGCCATACCTGGGCAGGGTCGCCGGGCCGATGGCCCGGCGGGTGGAGGACCTGGCGGCGCTCATGGACGTCCTCTCCGGCCCGGACCCGCTCGACTGGACCAGCCTTCCCGCGCAGGACGTGGCGTGGACCGACCTGGACGTCGGGGCCGATGGGCGATCGTGGTCGCCGCACGGACTGCGGGTGGGGGTGTGGACCCGTGCCGGGTACGGCGTGGAGCCCGAGCCCGAGGTGGTCGCCGCCACGAGGGCGGTGGCCGACCGGCTCGCCGACGAGGGCGCCGAGGTCGTCGAGGTGGCGCCGTGGCTCGACCAGGGGGTACTGGACGGGGTCAACCGGTTCTGGCAGGTGCGGTCATGGGCCGACCTGTCCCGGCTCAGCCCGGAGCGGCAGGCGCTGGTGCACCCGTTCGTCGCAGAGTGGGCTCGTCAGGGCGAGGGGCTGAGCGGGGTGGACGTCATGGACGCCTACCACGCGTTCGCCGACCTGCAGGCCCGGACGGTCGCCGCGTGGGCACGGGAGGGTGACCTCGACCTGCTCGTCAGCCCGGTGGCCCCGTGCCCGGCCTACCCGGCCGAACTGCCGATGCCCTACCCGGAGGAGGGGCGGGGCATGTGGCACATCAACTTCACCCTGCCGTGGAACATGACCGGTCAGCCGGCCGGGACGGTGGACGTGAGCCGGACGGACGACGGGCGTCCGATCGGGGTGCAGATCGTGGGGCGGAGGTTCGACGACCTGGGGGTGCTGAAGGCGTTGCGCCGGCACAGCCGCTAGCGGGCTCCGCCGCGGGACGACCGCACGCCGGCCGGCATCGTCGCGCCCTCGGCCAGCTCCTCGACGATCTCGCGGATCCGCCTTCGGAACGCGTCCTCCCCGAAGCTGCGGACGTGCTCCAGCAGCGCCTCGCTCGACCACTCCTGCCGAGCTGCGGCGTCGACGGCCCGGCTGATGTCCACGGGCGTGCTGCGCTCGAAGAAGACCCCGTTGAGTCCCGGCACGACCGTGTCGAGATAACCCCCGGCCCGCAGCGCGACCACGGGCAGTCCCCAGGAGTTCGCCTCCAAGGGCGTCAACCCGAAGTCCTCCTGGCTGGGCGCGACAAGCCCGACGGCATGGCGGTAGGTCCACCGCAGTTCGGAGTCGGTCAGGCCTGAGACCAGCCGCACGTTGCCGGGGAGGTCCGCGAGCAGGGCCTGCCGGTGGGGGCCGGCCCCCACGACGACGAGGTGCTCCGACCGTCCGCGGAACGCCTCGACGGCCTTGTCGACGTTCTTGTAGGGCAGGAGCCGGGAGACCACCAGCCAGTAGCCCTCGTCGACCAGGTCGGCGAGCTCGGGGTGCGGGACCTGGTCACCGTCGGTCCTCAGCCCCGGCGGCGGCGGCAGAACCTCGGCGTCGATGGAGTAGGCGTCAGCGATCCGCTGCTTGACAACCCGCGAGTTGGCCAGGTAACGATCGGCGCGGGACGCGGCCGCCTGGTCCCACCGAGCCAGCCCGGGGGTCAGTGCGGCCAGGCCCGCCTTGACGAGAAAGCTGGCGTCTTCGCCGAGGTACTCGTCCGGCTGATAGAGCCAGCGCGCGGGGTTGTGGCAGTAGACGAGCATCTTGCCGGTCGCCCGGAAGCCGTGGGCCCACCCGCTGCTGGAGGCGATGGTGACCTCGGCATCGATCTTCGTCGCACTGACCGCCGGCGCGAGGCCGGGCAGGGCCCGCCTATGGTCGCTGCCCAGGCCGGGCATCCGATCGAGAGGGGTGGTGATGATCGTGCGGTCGGCGAACGCCGGGTAGGTCGCCGCCGGGTCGTACATCGTGGTGTAGATCGGGGCGTCGGGGAACTCGCGGCTCAGCGCGAGCACCACCCGCTCGGCCCCGCCCCGCTGCGTCAGGTAGTCGTGGGCGATCGCCACCGGATACCTGCGTGCTCTGGCCACCGTCTCCTCGTCCTGTCGCGCCTGCCCCCGAAGCAACTCCACGGTAACCCAGGAGCCTGCCCTCCGCCTTTTCGTCTAGGCTGCTCCCGGCCGCCGGGGGCGGGCGGCACACCACTGAAGGGAGGCACCGTGACCACCACCAGGCCGTTCGACCACGTCCTGCTGACCCGCTTCAGCGCGGTCCTCGACCCGGCGGGCCGGCCACCCGACGAGGACTGGCTGCACTACCGGCTCGGATTCTTCTACGACGCGTGCCTGCCGTCGGTCGCCGGCCAGCAGGGGGCCGACTTCACCTGGCTGGTCATGCTCGACGACCGCTGCCCGGACGACTTCCGCGCCACCGTCGATGAGCTCGCCGAGGGCACCTTCACCCCGGTCTGGACGCACGAGCGTTTCCGGCGCGACTCCTTCGCCCGGCACGTCACCGGGCGGACGCGCGCGCCATACCTGATCACCACCCGTCTCGACAGCGACGACGCCCTGGCCGTGGACTTCATGGCCCGCGTGCAGGCGCAGTTCGCCGGGCAGGACGGGCTCTTCGTCAACTTCCCCCGGGGGATCCAGATCGACCGGTCGGGGGCGGTCTACCGCAGCGACATCGTCTCCAGCCCGTTCCTGTCGTTCGTCGAGCGACGGCGTGAGGACCGGTTGCCGCAGACCGTCTACGTCGCCAAGCACGCCCGGGCCCGCGCCCACGCACCGCTGCTGCAGGTGGACGCGCCGGTGATGTGGGCGCAGGTGGTGCACGACGACAACGTGTCCAACATCGTCAACGGACGGCAGGTGCACCCGAGGGTCGTGGCGCAGCGGTTCCGGTTCGACCTGGGCTACGACAAGGGGCTCGGGGGTATGCGGTTGTGCCGCGCCCAGGTGCGCCAGGCGGTCGACCTGGGTCGGCTGTGGGCGGCGCACCCCGGTGAGCTCACAAAGTGGGCTGAGGCCACCGCCTGGACGCTCCGGGGCGACCACCTGCATCCGCGCACCCCCGGCGCCCCGACCGTCACTGACACGGTGCAGCGGTGGGAGCGGAGGACGCGTGCGCGCCTTCGGGACCAGCGGTGGTGGGCCAGCGACGTCGCCAACCGGCTCCTGCCCCGCCGGGAAGGGGTTGTCGCCGGCGACATCGATAAGGTGCTCGACCGGGACGGCGTCGTCCTGCTCGCGGAGTGGTCACCGGCGCGGACGGTCCGGGACGACGCCCTGCGGGCGGCAGCGGCGTATGCCGCTGCCGGGCTCGGGGTGCTGGTGCTCGCCGCCCGCGACCCGTGGCACCGGGTGACCCCTCCCGACCTCCCGGAAGGTGTCGCCGTCGCGCGGCGACCCAACACGGGCTACGACTTCGGTTCGTGGGCCGCCGCCCTGCGCCTCTGGCCCCAGGTCGCGGCCAAGGACCTGGTCGTCCTCACGAACGACTCGCTGGTCGGACCGCTCGGACCGGTCGAGCCGCTGCTGACACGGGTCGGGCGGTCGACGGCCGACGTGTGGGCAGCCACGTCCGCGTCGGCCCCGGCCGACCATCCCCAGAGCTTCTTCCTCGCCTTCCGCAACGGTTCGTTGGAGCACCCGGGCCTGCGGGACTTCTTCCCTGCCGTGCGACCCCAGCGGTCGAAGCGGGACGTCGTGACCACCTACGAGATCGGGTTGACCCACGTGATCGACAAGGCGGGCCTGAGCCGGGAGACCGGCTGGTCGCAGGCAGACCTCGGGCTGCCGCCGTCGACGGTCGTGCCGTTCGGTGGGTGGAGGGAGCTGGTCGAGGCGGGCTTTCCCTTCGTCAAGCGGGTGCTGCTGACCGGGCCACAGTTCGCGGCGGCCCGCCCAGCTGTCGAACGCGTCGTCCGAGAACGGCTCGTTCAGCCACCGTCGGACACGAGCCGTTCGAGGTAGGTGCCGTAGCCGGACTTGCGCAGGGGTTCGGCACGTTCCAGGAGTTCCTCGTCGGTGAGCCAGCCTTGGCGCCAGGCGACCTCCTCGGGGCAGCCGACCTTCATGCCCTGGCGGGCCTCGAGGGTGCGGACGTAGTCGGCGGCGTCGTTGAGGGAGTCGAAGGTGCCGGTGTCCAACCACGCCGTGCCCCGTGGTAGGGCCTCCACGTGGAGCTGGCCGGCGTCCAGGTAGCGGCGGTTGAGGTCGGTGATCTCCAGCTCCCCCCGCGCCGAGGGTGTCAGCTGGCGGGCGTGGTCGACGACGGTCTCGTCGTAGAAGTACAGGCCTGGCACCGCATACCTCGACCGGGGTTCGGTGGGTTTCTCCTCCAGGGAGACCGCGACGCCGTGGTCGTCGAACTCGACGACGCCGTAGGCGGTGGGGTCGGCGACCTGGTAGGCGAACACCCCCGCACCCTTGAGGTTCTCGAACCTTCGTAGGCGGGTGCCCAGGCCGGGCCCGTAGAAGATGTTGTCGCCCAGCACCAGGGCGCTCGGTCCGCCGGCGACGTGGTCGGCGCCGATGAGGAACGCCTGCGCCAGCCCGTCCGGGGAGGCCTGGACGGCGTAGGTGAGGTTGATGCCGAACTGGTCCCCGTCGCCCAGGAGGCGGGTGAACTGGTCGGCCTCGTGCGGGGTGGTGATGACCAGCACGTCCCGGATCCCGGCCAGCATGAGCGTGGACAACGGGTAGTAGATCATCGGCTTGTCGTAGACCGGGACCAGCTGCTTGGACACCCCCAGGGTGATCGGGTGCAGCCGCGACCCCGTCCCCCCGGCCAGGATGATCCCCTTCATGGCTTCGTCCTTCCTTCCAGGTATGCGGTCAGCCCGGTCATCTGGTCCACCGGTGCGAACCCGGTCTCCTGGATCTTCGTGAGGTCCAGGACCGATCGGGCCGGGCGCGGCGCGACCGGACCCGTCGCCCCGGCCGTGTACTCCTGTGTGGTCACGGGGGCGACCCGGTCCGGGTCGTGCCCGGTGAGCTCGAACACCTTCCTGGCCAGGTCCGCCCACGAGGTCGGGTCCCCGGTCGAGGTGACGTCGTAGGTCCCGTACGGGGCACCCGTGGCCAGCAGGTGGCTGGTCGCGGCGGCCAGGTCGGTGGTGAACGTGAGCCGGCCGACCTGGTCGTCCACCACGCGCGGATCGACGCCGCGCTCGGCGAGGTCGGCCATCGTGGACACGAAGTTCTTGCCCTGACCCACGACCCAGGAGGTGCGGATCAGGTAGTGCCGGGGGGCCACCGTCACGGCGAGGTCGCCGGCGGCCTTGGACGCCCCGTACACGCTGGCAGCGCACAACGGGTCGTCCTCGACGTAGGAGTCCTGGGTGCCGTCGAAGACGTAGTCGGACGAGTAGTGCACCAGGGTGAACCCGTGCACCACGGCGGCGCGGGCCAGGGCCGTCACGCCGTTGGCGTTGGCCGCCCACGCCGACCGGCGGCCCTCCTCGGTCTCGGCAGCGTCCACAGCGGTGTACGCGGCGGCGTTGACGACCACGTCGACGCCGGTGAAGTCGAACGCCTCGACCGCGGCCGGGTCGGCCAGGTCCAGCTCGTCACGGCTCAGCCCCACGGCGCCGGGCAGCGTGTCGATGAGCACCTGACCGAGCTGGCCGCCCGCACCAAGGACCAGGGTGCGGGGCGGAGCGACCGGTGTGACGTGGGCCAGGGTGGGGTGGGTCTTGTCCTTCTCGGAGATCTCGGCGTCCGCGAGGGGGATAGGCCAGGGGATCGCGACGGTGTCGTCGGCCAGGTTGAGCATCGTGTAGGCGGCGTCCGGTGACCAGTGGTCGTTGACCAGGTAGGAGTAGACGGTGTCCTCGACCAGGGTCTGGTAGGAGTTGCCGACCCCGCGGGGCACGAACACCGCGGTGCGCTCGTCCAGCTCTTCGGTGTGCACGGTCCCGAAGGTCGGGCCCTCGCGCAGGTCGACCCAGGCCCCGAACGCCTTGCCGTGCACGATGGAGACGAACTTGTCCCAGGGTTCGGCGTGGATCCCGCGGGTGACGCCGGCACGGCCGTTGTGGGCGACGGAGTGCTGCACCGGCCCGAAGTCGGGCAGCCCCAGGCCGGTCATCTTGGCCCGCTGCCAGTTCTCCTTGAACCAGCCCCGGGCATCCCCGTGGATAGGCAGGTCGACCACGAGCAGCCCCGGGATCGTGGTGCGCCGCACGGTGGGGTCACTCATGGTTGGTCACTGGCCCTTCTCGGCGTAGGCCGCCTCGACCTGCGCCTTCTTCGGCTCCCACCAGTCCCGGTGAGCGGCATACCAGTCGATCGTGCGTGCCAGGCCTTCCTCGAAGGAGGTGAAGGTCGGCTCCCAGCCCAGCTCGGTCCGCAGCTTGGTCGGATCGATCGCATAGCGCAGGTCGTGCCCCGGCCTGTCCACCACGTGGTCGAAGTCGTCGGGGTCGTGCCCCATGTGCTCGAGGATGAGGCGCACGACGTCCAGGTTGGACTTCTCCCCGTCGGCGCCGATCAGGTAGGTCTCCCCGATCTTCCCGTGGTTGATGATCGTCCACACCGCCGAGGAGTGGTCGTCCGCGTGGATCCAGTCGCGCACGTTGGCGCCGCTGCCGTAGAGCTTGACCCGGCCACCAGCCAGCAGGTTCGTGACCTGCCGGGGGATGAACTTCTCCACGTGCTGCCACGGCCCGTAGTTGTTCGAGCAGTTGGACAGCGTCGCCCGCACCCCGAACGAACGCACCCACGCCCGCACCAGATGGTCCGCGCCCGCTTTGGACGCCGAGTACGGCGAGGAGGGCTTGTAGGCGGTGGCTTCCGTGAACCGTTGCGGGTCGTCCAGCTCAAGGTCGCCGTAGACCTCGTCGGTGCTGATGTGGTGAAAACGCACGTCGTGTCGGCGCACGGCCTCCAGCAGGGTGAAGGTGCCCACCAGGTTGGTCGTCACGAACGGCGACGAATCACGCAGACTGTTGTCGTTGTGCGACTCCGCCGCGTAGTGCACAACCGCACCGTCCCGCCCTATCCCTTCGACCAGCTGGTCGACCAGGAACGCGTCGCAGATGTCGCCCCTCACGACCTCGACCCGATCCGAGGGTAGCCCTCCGAGTGCCTCCGACGAGGCGGCATATGTGAACTTGTCCAGGACCGTCACGTGGACGTCAGTATGGGCCAGGACGTAATGCACAAAGTTCGAGCCGATGAACCCAGCCCCACCAGTTACCAGGATCTTCGCCATGAAGCCAGCCTATGGGAGCCGTCCTCCACGTCGAAACCGTCGCACGACTTGGCGAGCGACATAGGCGGGCCACAAGGCGAGCGACCAAGCCAAGTCGGTGGGGTTCCGAGACGACCGGAAGGAATCGAAAGCCTGGGCCCCGTAGATCTGTCCGATCCGTCGGAGACCCTGCAAAGGAACGGCAGCCCGGTGTCGCCAGAGGACACGAGCCGCTCCCTGCCACATTCGCCGGTAGTTGCGGCTGGCGTTGTCGTCGTGCAGTCGGTAGCGGACTAGCACCTCCGGTATGTGCGCCAGACGGCTTCGGCGTGCGATGTCCAACCACGTCCCCCAGTCCTCGCCGTGGGTGAGCGACTCGTCGAAGCCCCCGACCTCAAGGATGAGTGTCCGGCGGACTATCGCCCCAGACGTGTGCACGCTGTTCCCGCCGAGAAGCTGACGGTAGTTCCCACCGTGGCCACCCCACCCGGCACGGACCGCGCCGTCCTGATCGAGAACGTCAAAGTCACAGGAGCACAGCCCCACCTGCGGATCGCTCATCGCGGCTGTCTGGGCGGCCAGCTTTCCCGCGTACCACAGGTCGTCGGCGTCCAAGAACGCGACGAGCTCGCCCCGAGCCTCGCGTATGCCGCGGTTGCGGGCTGCACTCGCCCCTCGATTGTCCTGACGAATGACGCGTACGAGAGAATGGTCTGGAGCCTCCAGAGCGATCGTCGAGCCATCGTCAACGACGAGCACCTCCAAGGGCGGGGGATCCTGGCTCACGGCAGAGAGGACGGCCGCTCGAAGAAACTCGGGCCGCGTGTTGAAGGTCGGAACCACCACGCTCACCGTCGCTGAGCCCATATTCGGATCCTATCCAGCCAGCTGGCTGGGCACCTCCTGCACCGCGATGGCGAGTGACAGTGCGCTAGCGTGGAGGCATGGATAGGCGGGCGCGCGGGGCCAACAACTCCGCGCGTGCTTCGAACCGATGGCGGTTAGCCCCCCTTGGCTTCCGCTTCCGCTGATTCCGTGCGCCCGCTCCACGTCATCACCCCCGGCGACCATTACTCGCCTCAGACAGGGAGTGCCATCCCAACGGTCGTTCATGGCCTCTGCGCACATGGCCCTGCCGACGCGGCGAAACCCCACGTTGCGGTCGCGCGAGGCACCAACCCCATCCGCTACACCAGCGCTGACATCATCGAGTACGAGAGTCCAACTCCCATCCGGTACCCCCTGGGTCTCTCGTCGACCCGCGCGGACGCTGCTACCGGCCGCGTCGGGCTGCCGCGGTTCTCGGCTAGGCGTTCGTACCGCGCAGTTCTCCATGATCAGGACGCATGGGCATCATCCCTCATCTTCGGGCACAACGCTCCTCAACTGGTTCCCCTCGTGGACACCTATCGACACATACCTATCCTCTATGCGCACAATCAGTTGCTCCGCACGTACAGCAAGCGTGAAGCTGGACGCACCTTGAGTCCCGCTGCTGCAGTGATCTGCGTGAGCGATTTCTTGGCCCAACAGACCGTGGCTCATCTGCCCCCGCATCTCCACGGTCGGGTCCGTGTGGTCCCGAACGGTGTCGATACCGGCCTCTTTTTTCGACGGACGCCACTGCGGAGCTCCGACGTCCTCACAGTGACATTCGTAGGGAGAATGATCCCTGAGAAAGGAGCCGATGTCGTGCTGGAGGCTCTGGCTATGCTCAACCGGGATGATATTAGACTCACCTTAATCGGATCAAGGGGCTTCAGTGCCACCGATCCCGTCACTCCATTCGAGCGAGCAGTTCGAGCACGCGCATCGGAGTTGGGAGGAAGGGTTGAAGTGCAGCCATTTCTCCCGCGTGATCAGGTCGCCGAGGCGCTGGGCTCAACCGACGTCGTCGTGGTGCCATCCCGCTGGCCGGAACCCTTCGCGCTGACTGTGCTTGAGGGCATGGCGAGCGGAGCGGCTGTGGTCGGGTCGGCAGTCGGCGGCATACCGGAGTCCGTCCGAGGAGATCATGGGTTCCTGGTGCCTCCGGGGGACGCTGTCGCCCTGGCAGAAACTCTGGAAGCGCTGGCCGACGATGAAGCGTTGCTACGCCGTACCGCAGAGTTCGGAGTCCGCTACGCCACCGACCACGATTGGCGCTACGCGGCTAGGACGCTGCACCGGCATGTTTTGGAGCTGGTCTGATGCACCGCGTGCGTCCGCTGGATCCTCTCGTTTCGCTCGTGATGGTCACGAACCGCCGGTCAAGGTTCATGCAGGAGAGCCTCTCCAGCATGAAGAACCAGTCTTACCCCCACGTGGAACTCATTGTTGTGGACGATGGGTCTCCCGAACCAGGCGCGCTCCAGGACGTTCTGGGACAGGACGTTCGCTACCTGAGACAGCCCCCTTCGGGGGTCTCGGTCGGACGCAACCGTGGCGTCGCACTCGCCCGCGGCGAGTTAGTCGGCTTCTTCGATGACGACGACCGCTATCCGTCCGACTGGGTGAGCAGTCACGTCGTCCGTCACGTTCAGGAGCCTGAGACTGTCTTGACCTATACCGGCATGCGACTGATCGACGAGCACGGTGAAATCATGGCGATTGACCCTCAGCGGCAAGGCGATATTCACGACACCTATCGAAGGACGGTCGGCATCCTGGCCGGGTCGATGATCGTGAAGCGGGAGGCGTTCTGGGCTGCCGGCGGATTCAACCCCCTCATCAGATTTGCGGAGGACCTAGATCTCGTCCTGCGGCTAGCCCATGTAGGGGCTTTCAGATATGTGGACGGGGTTCTCCGCGACTACCGAACCCATGAAGACAACGTGACTCGTCGGCACCACGACCTCGCGGGCAGTATCAGGACGGTCATCGAGTTTCATAGCCACCTCATGGAGATCGCCGGCCGACTAGACCTCGTCGAAGATCTCCGTGTGAGCAACGAGGCGAACGACCGATACGCAGGCTGGCGGGCGTTGCGCGCGTCTCGAGATCACCTTCGGTCTGGGAGGCCAGGAGGGGCAGCGTCCGAGCTGGCCTGGCTGGCCGCGTTCGCGCCCAAGGCGCCCATCACTGCGATACGCAAGAGGATCAGGACCGCTCGCGCGCGTCAGGTCGATGAGACCGCACGGAAGTAGTCGCCGGCCCGATCACGTTCGATCTGGAGGATCCGCGCCGTTGCGGCGTCGTCGGCCTGGAGCGCGCCCGGCAGCCCGCGGGCGGCACCACTTGGGGCTTCTACCTGGAACGTTCCCAACAGCGTCCGGACCCGAGACCCCGTGGCGTCAACGCCTTGCCGCGGAATCACGATGAAGGGGGTTCCGAACAGGATCGAGAATGCTGCAGCGTGGAAGGAGTCGGTGATGACCAGAGCCGCCCTGTCGATCTCCCTGACGAACCGGACCGGCCCGCTCACATAGTGGTGGGGCTGGCTGCGGTCCAGGAAGCTCACCACGCGGGCGTGCAGGCGATTGGCCGCCCTCTCAACTAGCGCCCCCCGCTCTGCTGACTCCGTCCCCAGGAAGTAGGTCACCACGGACCGCCCCCGAGACCGAGCACGCCCCGCACCGGTCAGGCGTCGCCACCGCTCCCGGCTCAGCAACAAGACTGGATCGACATGCACTGGGACCTCACGGCCGGTCATCCTTCGCACCAGTTCGGCGCCCTCTATCTCTCGGACCGAAATTGCCCGCAACTGTGAAAGGTGGTGAGCGTAGCGACTTTCGACCTCTGGCGCCAGGGCGGAAACTCCGAAACTTGCCGCGTACGAGACACGCTTCTCGGGCGGCGCAAAGGTCAGGAAGTCTAGGTCGGTACCTCTCCACCTGGGGTTCCAGACCTGGTCGCTTCCTACAACAAAAAGATCGTATGACTCAGCCAGGCGAGCAGGATGGTCAGCGTCTTGGTCGATCCAGTTCTCCGTCGCCTGCAAGTATCGGCGGTCGAACCGTCGCATGCCTGCACCACGGAGATAGCGGCCTATTGTGCGAGAGGATTCTTTGATATGGATCGGCGAACCAACGAGGTATCGAAGCGCAGGTTTGGACCTAGGGACCGAAGCTGAGGCTTCCGCGCGGTTCAACAGCGTCGTGGGAGTGAATCCCTGGTCTCGTAAGAACTCCTGGAGTGCGTAGTTCTGTAAGCGGTTCCCGTAGTTCTGGTCATCATTAATCGTAACGATTCCGACGCGCGTCAACGCTCCCGACTTCCTTGACGGACACGAACTCGCATATTTTGGGCGGTCGAGTCTCGCACGTGAGAAGATCGTCGAGAGAGACGGTCAAGCGTTCTGTAGGCGACGATGAGGGCGCGCATGGGAAGGAGATACGCACCGAGCCGCTCGGTGCGCGTTGCGACGGTGAAGCACGCCCGGCTAGCGGTTGCCATAGTGCGTCTGAACGCCACAAGCTGTCGTCGAGCGCCTTCATACGCGAAGAGATCGAGGGTTGACGCTCGCGTCGGAGGCACCCAGCGTCCGCGGGCCCGGTCCATCGTCACACGCGTGGCCAGGCCTGAACGTCGGTGCCTGAAGTTGCCGCCCTGAGACGCGAGCGCCTGGTCGGGGGATGAGTGGTCCAGGACGATCTCACCGCGATCACGCCCTTCCCGAAGTATCGAATCGAGCACATTGTCGCGCGACACAACCATGTTTGTGCCCTCCCAGTCAGAGCTGAATTGCGGCAGCCAGGCGTCACCGAAGGTGATGTCTGCGGCTTCGGCGAAGATGTCGTCACAGAAGTCGCATGCCTTCAACTGGAAGGCCGTATGGCCCCAGTTTGTACCGACAAGTTCCCGATTTTTGATAACCCGTAGCCTGTCTTCGCCGCGTCCACGCGCGCCGAAGGCGTAGCTCGACACGGGCGCCCCTGCAACCTTGACCCTGAAATCTACTTGGTCGAGGTCAGCTGGCGAGACGCCGACCTGCCAGGCCAAGGATGCTGCATATCGCTGGGTTTTGAGGTGGCCGCAGACGAGTCCGACGAAGAAGGGCAGTTGAGCGCGAAGCACACTGTCCTGGGCCGTGAGCTGTCGGAGACTTGAGACGAAACAAGAGACACCTACGAAGGCATATCTCTTGCCGTTTCCGCGGATGGCTCTGACGGCGTCGACATAGTTCGTCGCCGAGTAGTGCGACTTGCGGCAAACCTCGAGTTCCTGGACCGTGGTCGAGACGCGGTAGGAGAAGAGCACGCCTTCAGCATCGCGCTCTTGTGGACCCACGTGTATGACGCCGTCTACCAGACCTTTTTCCAGCAGGCTCCGCAGCAGCCAGGTCGTCAGACCGCCCGAACTACTGTCGACGATCTGCGTCCTCGACCGGATACGCCCCGTATAGACGGCCAGCCGGTGACCGACCGCCGTGTCCTTAGGGAGTGCTCTCCACTCCTGGAGCGAGGCCAAAGCGTCGACATCCTGACGGTCATAGCTGAACGGGCACACTGAGGAAGCAGTCAACTCCTGGGCGAGGTCCACCGCTGACAGGTCGGCGACGTAGCGGCCATCTTCGGTGAGCCGCAGCCTCGCCCCATCGCCCGCAGCGAGGACGCAGGCGCCGCATCCCACGCACACGTCATGTTCTATGACGTCAAGTATCGAGGAGGCCATGCTGCGCTCCTTCCCGCTTCCTGCGCTCGCCTTGAATGAACTCTTGCTTTCGAGACGCACGTTGCTTCGACCGCCTGTGGGTGACGGCCCCCATGATGCCACGCCCAGGAGTGAAGCAGAGGAATGTCATGCCCGGTCGACTGCCGCGCGGGATGGTCACCTCCCGGCCCTCTGATAATGCGCGGTCAGCCCCAGCGCACCTCGGGCTGGGCGGCGGATCCAGCTCGGCAGCCCACGGACGATGGCGTGAACGTCCTCAGGTGACATCCCGACGCGCGCGAACCGCACCACAAGAAGGTGCGCCACTGCGGCCGCCGACCCTGCTCCGATGGCCACAGGAACCGGTGAAAGTTCGGCATCCCGTACGACCAGCCACACCAGGGTCGAGACGAGGATGCCGACCACCATCCCGCCGACGTTGTGGAGGATGTCGCCTAGGGATAGTCCAAGAGCGCGAGCTTCGCCCATGCTCACCAACACGGTCCGCGCGAGCATGGCCGCGACGCAGCATATGGTCGCGCCCCACACCCCGATCAAGGGAATGAGGAGCAGACCCAGCCCGATGTTGACGACCAGGGTGACGACGCTGATCCAGAGCACGCGACGGCCTCCGAGCCTGGCCATCAGGAAGGCGTAGTGAGGGCTCCCGACGAGAGTGACCCCGCTGGCGACGCCGAGCGCCATGACATGGTCACGGGCGAGCGTGAAGTCGACGCCATAGATCAGAGGGACCAAGACCGCCAGAGCGGGAAGGGCACAAGCCACCAACAGGCCACCGATTGCGCTGGTGACTCGCGAAGTCCGCAGGAAGGCGTGCCGCACGGCGGGGCGGTCCACCTCAGACAGTCCTGATACGGCCGGCAGCAAAGGACCCACCAGGGCCTGCGCGGGTGCGTAGACGTGCCCGGCCAGCCCGAAAGCCAGACTGAAGACTCCCATCGCTACCGGGTCTGCAAACCAGTCCAGGAGGACGACTTCGATCCGGTTGCTCGTCAGCGCGCCGAGGATCCCTGCGATACCGGTGGGCACGGCGAAGCGCCAAAAGTTGCGGGGCAGTGTCCAGGGTCCTCGCGGTCTGAGGACGGCTCGGCGGTAGCGGCGCGAGATGCTGAGCAGAGGTAGAGCAAGCAGGACACCGCTGGCGATCACCCGAGCGCTCCAGACGGAGTCCGCCGAGCCGATTGCGAGGACGGCGACCACCACGGCCGTCTGCGTGAGAAGGTTGCCGATCATCGTGAGCTGGGCGGTCCGGTCGGTGCGGTTCTCGATGGTCAGGGCGGGCCTGGCATTCCCGAGGAGTGCTGGTGCTCCCACCCCGAAGACGAGAGCAACCACCAGCAGCCAGAGTTCCACCTTGACCAGGGCCACCACGGCGAGCGCGACCAGGGGGCCCGACACCAGCAACCGGAAGCCTTGTGCGCCGGAGAGGTAGCGCTGGACGTGAGAGACACGGCCGGCTGCGTGGTCCTTCGCTCCGAACTGGATCAATGCCGTGGTCACCCCCATCCCGGCGATGACACCGGCGAGCGTGATCACCGTCGTGAGGTAGGCAAGTCGGCCGTACCCTTCCACGCCCAGGACGCGCGCCAGGAGGATGTTGACGGCGAACGCGATGGGGAGTGAAACGAGGGTGTGAAGCCCGGTCCAGAGGGCCCCGCGAATGGCACGGTGCTGGAGCTGGCCCCGATCGAGGGGAGGGCTTCCCGAGGACGTCTCTGTCACGCGGTCCTCTCTCGCCGGGTCACCCGTCTCGCCTCGGTCGCCCGTGCGCCCGACAGCAGGTTTGTCGTGTGGTGCCCCACCGATCGATGCCTCCATCAGGCACCAGTATGCGGCCGGACCTGGCCAATACCCCGATACAGCCTGAGGTACTGGTCCACCACTGCCTCCCAGCTGTAGCTACGGACCGTCCTCGTGCCCCCCTCAGCCAGCGTGCGCCATAACGCGTCGTCGTCGAGCAACTGTGTGATTCCAGCGGCCAGCTCGCGAGGGTCCCGTGGATCGACGAGAAGCCCGTCGTAGCGGTCCGTCACGAAGTCTGCTGGCCCAGCGATCGACGTCGCCACCACGGGCGTACCTGCCGCCCACGCCTCCAGAACGACCAGGCCGAAGGCCTCCTTGCGACTCGGGACAACCACGACGTCAGCGTCTTCCATCGCTTCCATGACCTCGTCGGGGCCGCGTGCTCCCACGAGATGGATGCGGTCCGCCACGTCCAGCTGTCGGGCCAGTTCCACCAAGGCCTGCCGCCGGCTACCGTCACCGACGATCGTGAGCACGGTCCGCGCGGGCAGCAGCGGGACGGCACGGATGAGCAGATCAAAGCCCTTGTTGTCCTCGAGCCTTCCGGCGGCGATCACCGCTCGACGTTCCTCTCGGGGTGGTCGGGACGTGGGTCGGCCGAGGCGAACACCATTGGGCACGACCGTCACCTTCACCGCCTCGAACCGCTCCCGCAGGTCTCCGGCCACGCCGGGTGCACAGGCTGTGACGACCTCAGAGCCGCGCAAGGCTCGTTTCAGGCCGGTGCGAAGGACGACGGACCGCTCGAACACGTTGTGGTCGTCGGCGAGAGTCTCGCCGTGACTAGAGACAACCATGGGAGTCCGTGTCAGCCCGCTGAGCAGGTGCGCGTAGATGCCGTTGGGCCCGAAACACTGCACGTGCAACACGTCTGGGCGCAGCGACCGATACGCCTGGACCCATCGTCGTAGCGCGACCGGGATTTCGACCGCCCACCGCAGAAAACCCCGAGGGGAACTCCTGGGCAGTGGGCTGGGGAGGTATCGGACCTTCACGCCGTCGAGCGTCCTGATACCAAGCGCCTCACCACGGTCGACCGTCCACACCTCCACACGGTGCCCGCGTGCGAGCAGCTCCTGCGCCACCTGTGCGGTGTGCTGCTCGACCCCTCCGATGTGAGGAAAGAACGAGCTGGAGATCAACGCGACGGTCGGCTGCTCCTGCACCGGCCAACCTCCTCATCACATGTCTTCGGCGCGCTCCACGGTACTGTGCGCCCGAGGGAACATGGGAGGTTGGACGGATGACCGCATCTGTCGTGATCGCGACGACCGCCGTCGACACCCCCATGGGCGCACAGGCATACCAGGAGGCGATCGCCGCCCGCGCGCAGTCAGCGCTCACAGCCCGGTGCCCCGAGGGGCGCGTGATGCGGAGCGTCGCCCGGTCCCTCCGTTCCCCGTTGCCGGGCACCGTGCGCCTCCCGATGGGACTCCTCGGTCGCTCGACGGCGAGGACGAGGCGGGCCATCGGCCGGGTCGTCTACCCCCGTCGCGCCGTCGTTCACCGGATGGACCTGCTCCTTCCACCTCCTCCGGGCCCAGACGTCCTCACCCTCCACGATGTCGTCGCCTGGCTGCTTCCCGACGAGGAACGACCCGCTGACGCGGCCCCTGCCGAGCTCCGGTCGGCCGACACCGTGATCTGTGTGTCTGCCTTCACCGAGTCCGAGGCGCAGCGGCTGCTGGGGCTGGAGAACACGGTCGTCGTCCACAACGGAGTGGACGCCAGGTTCTTCGACCCGCAGCCACTCGACCATGGTCGACGGACATCGCTCGGCCTGCCTGGCCCCTACCTGCTTTATGCGGGCGGCTCAGCCTCACGCAAGAACCTGCCCGGGCTCGCGGCCGCATGGCGTGCAGCGGCTGGGGCGCGGCCCGACTGGTCCCTCGCCCTCGCCGGGCCCAGGTCCGCCGACCGCTCCGCGCTCTTTGCCGAGGTCCCTCGGGTCATACATCTCGGACGTCTGCCGGACGACGTGATGCCAAGTCTGGTGGCGGGCGCCGGGGCCGTTGTCGTTCCCTCGACCTACGAGGGATTTGGCCTCCCGGCACTGGAGGCGATGGCAGCAGGCGTCCCCCTCGTGAGCAGCAATGCGTCATCGCTCCCGGAAGTGGTCGGGGACGGCGGTCTCCTCGTGGACCCGACGCCCGACGGGCTCGCCCAGGGGATCCTGCACGTCACGTCCGGAGATGCCGAGCTCACCCGCATGGTGCAGCGCGGGTCCGCCCGAGCGCGCGAATTCACCTGGGAACGGTCGGCGGCCGAGCACGCAGCCGTGTGGGCCCGCTACCTCTGAAGAGCAGTTGGCCGCGCCGCGGCTCGTGGAGCGAGAGCCGACATCTAGGTCGACCTCACCAGTTGAGAACGCAGCGCCGAGGCAAGACCCTCACCCACCCGCGCCAGGTCGAAGTCCGAGCGGGCGCGGGATCGACCTCGCTCGCCGAGCGTGTGCCGCAGGGTGCTATCGCTGGCGAGCTGACGGATCGCGCGCGCCAGCGCATCAACATCGTATGGCTCGACGAGCAGTCCCGCGTCAGAGACGACGAACGGCATCGAGCCGCTCAGCGTCGAGAGAATCGGCAGACCCGCGGCCATCGCCTCGATGAGCACGTAGCCGAGCTGCTCCTCCCAATAGGGAGTCGGCAGGCTTGGCATCGCCAGCACGTCGGCGGAGGCGAGCACCGCGGGCACGTCCTCCTTCGCGACCCACGGAGTGAAAGTCACGATGTCGTCCAGCCCCAACGCCGATACCGCACGACGTAGCTGACGCTCCGCTCCGCCTGAGCCGACCATCGCGAGACGCGCACGCCCGGTGTCCGGACGAGCCCTCGCAAGCGCGCTCAGGAGGGGGACCAGGCCCTTTTCGGGCAAGAGTCGGCCGAGGTATACGAACACCACGTCGCCCTCGTTGGCCTTCCAGCTCTGGCGGAGGTCGAGCCGCGGGGAGACCCGGTCGAACCGCGACGTATCCACTCCGAACGGCTGGACGACGATCCGGTCTGCCGGCACGCCCTCGAGCTGGAGCGCCTCGGCCGTCCGGGGTGTGCGCGCCAGGAAGAGGTCCGCAGCTGCGTGCACGGCAGCCTTGCGCGTTGCGGCACGGTGTTCGTTGTCATAGTTGAAGGCGATGTTCTCCGACTGCGTCACCACCATCTGGAACGATCCGCCCGCCGATCGAAGCTGCGCCACCTGGGCCGAAGAGGCCAGGTGCGACTCATTGACGACGACGACATCGACGTCCTCGACCAACCCGCGCAGCCCGAACGCGTAGTCCGGGTCGATGCGCCTGTCGATCGCCCTGCGCAGGCGACGGCTGAAGGGATTGCCACCTCGCGCACCCGGAATCCGGCGAAGCACAGTGCGATCGTCAGTAGCGTCCATGACTGCGTAGCCTTGCCGCGACATCGTGCCGGCGAACTCTACTTCGATGTCGTGCTCGCGCATGGCGGCGTAGTTCACCACCATGCGCTCCTCCAGACCCTCGAGTACCACGAGGGACCTGACCTTGGTCATCTCTTCGGGCCCTCCTTGATGGGATGCGTTCTCTGCCCAATGCGTGGATCTCGGACCAGCGCAGCCAGGACGGCGTCCGTCCGAACTGCAGCGCGTTCATCGGAAAAGTTCCGAGCACGCTGGGTCGCCCAACGACTCAGGCGTGCGTACTGTCCGACGATCCGCACGACACCCGACGCGAGCGCCGCCGGTTCACCGGCGCGATACGAGAGGTCGGTAGCGCTCCCCGCCAACAACTCGTGCGGGCCGCCACCGGCGGTGGCTATTGGGGGCACGCCCGCTGCCAGCGCCTGCACGATCACCTGCCCGAACGGCTCAGGCACCGTCGAGCAGTGGACGAGCACGTCGTGCGACGCCAGCAGTGCCTGTACGTCGTCCACGTGCCCAAGCAGGCTCACGCCCGGCTCCTCGGCAGCCAAGGCGGCCACCTTCGCCGCATACCCGTCCTCTCCGAAGTGGGACCCTCCCGCGATCGTGAGCGTGGCTTCGATGCCGAGTTCGCGCAACGACGCCAGGGCCCGGATCGCGACGTCGGGAGCCTTCCACGGCGACAGACGCCCGAGGAAGAGGAGCCGCACCGGCGTGTGAGGCCGCGTTCGCGCCGGACGATCGAGCATCTCCTCGGTCACCCCGCACATCGAGTAGACGACGTCGACCTTGTCGATACCGACCCGCAAAGCCTCGCGTACCGTGCCTGCGGTCCACTCCGAGTTCGCGATGTAGTGGCTGACCCGCCGTCGAGTCACATGCTTGGTGAGCGCCAGCGCCAGCGGCGACATGGCGCTGTCGGTGAGCCCGTCCCGCACCCAGTAGACGAGACGAGTCCTGCGGGGCGCGACTAGGGCGGTGAGGAAGGCTGCGCGCATCGAGTTCGCGACCACCAGACCGCCGCCTCGCAAGGCTCTCCGCAGCCCGCGCACTCCCGGCGCGTGCACCACCTCGCGGTCGAGCCCCTGCCAGACGCCGCCGGTCTCCATCGTCACCAGCCGGACCGGCAGCTCGGTGGCCTCGAGATAGCGGCGGAGCGCCAGTTCCCCACCGCCAGGCTTGTTGGTGTGCGAGACGAACGTCACGGGTCGAGCGTCACGCACGGCTGCCTCCCGCAACCCGCTCGATCACGGTCGCCATCTGCTCCACCCGCAGGCCCCACGTCGGTGTGTCGTCAGGTAGCCCGCGCGTCCACGTCACCGGCGCTGCGACCGCCCTCGCCACAGCGTCGGGAAATTCATCTGCTGACACCGCCGCCACGAGGGGATCCTCGGCGTCTACGAAACCTGGCACCGGCGTCGACACGATGGGGCGGCGCGCAGCCCTGTATTCGTAAGCCTTGATCGGATCGAGCGAGGCGGTGAACTCGGTGAGGACATGGGGCACGAGCAGCACGTCGGCGTGCTGCAGGTAGCCGGGAACCTGCTCTCTCGGGCGGGGGCCGAGGACGAGCACATCTGCGTCGCGCAGTGCAGCGAGATCGGCGAGCGGCAGGGGTGCCGGTCCGACGAGGACCACAGACCCCGCTCCGTCCGGACGACTGCCTCGCTCCGCCAGCCTGCGGGCAGTCGCGAGGCACAGCTCCACGTCAACCCTGTCCCGATGCGCGGTGCCCAGGTAGAGAGCGACCGGGCCGGACGGCAGGTCAGCGGGCCGCGCCTGCAGAGACCGGTAGGGCTCGAGATCGACCGCATTGGGGATCAGCACGACTTCCCGCTGCCCCGATTTGGAGCGCCGCAGACCCTCGGAGCACACGACGACCTCGCGGCACTCCGCGAAGAGCTTTCCCTCCTGGCGACGCAACCGGTCCAGCTCTGCCGCCGGACGGTCGGCAACCAGCCAGTCATCCGTGATGTCATAGAGCGCGGGCCACCCGGTCAGCTCGAGCACCTCGACGCCCCCGGGGTCGTTGACCCAGAGGGCGGGGCTCTTCATCCCCAGCCGACGGGCCGTCCGCGCGATGGCCCTGGCGCGCCGCAGGTCCCCGCCACGGTCGATCCTGCGCGGCAAGGACTTGACCGGACGCAGGGCCCAGACCTCGCCGGCCACACCCTCCAGGTGGACCTGTCGCAGGCCGGGCCGCTCCGGGCGGCGACGGTGCCGCAGGCTGTGCAGGACATCCACCGCGGGCTCGACAAAGAGGACGCGGTCAACATACCCAGCCCGCAGCAGCCCGGCGACGAGGTGCTGGTTGCGGCGCCAGACCTCGTCCCACACCTCGAGCGAGATCACGACCAGGTCCGTCACCCCAGCACCGCCCGGTAGACCGCCTCGGTGCCGGCCGCCTGAGCCTCCGGGGTGAAGTCGGCCCGCTGCACCTGCGCGAGCTGCTCGCCATACCCGTCCCTGAACGCTGCGTCTGTGCAGAGTCGGGCGAGCATCGCGCCGGCGTCCTCGACGCTCCCCGGCGCGAAGAGCTGCGCGTCGTCGGCCAGCCCGACCGTCTCGGGGTGCGCGCCGGCGTAGCTGGCGAGCACGGGCAGGCCGTGCGCCATGGCCTCGAGGACGCTCAGTCCCAGCCCCTCGACCGCGCACGGGGCGATCAGGGCGGACGCGGCGCGCATCAGCTCGGGAACGTCATCACGAAAGCCCAGGAAATCTGTCCGGCCAGAGATGCCGAGCTCCTCGGCCAGCGCCTCGAGCGCGGGGAGCTCGGCCCCTCGACCCACGACCTGCAGCGTCCACCCGGACGGCGCTCCGGCAGCGAACGCTCGGAGGGCGACGTCGGTGCTCTTCTCCGGCTGCAGACGCTGCACCACGAGCACCACCGGCCGCCGATCGACCGAGGTCGTGGCCACCGGCTCCACCCCCGGGTAGACAACCGTCGCCTCACCGTCGATGCGGTCGGCGACGTAGCGGCTGATGGCGATCTGCGCACCCACGCGTCGGCGGATCACGACGCCGGACAGCCGGCCGACCGGGGTAGCACCTCTGGCTCGCGCGAAGTGGCGGGTCACGACGATCGGGCTGGTGGCCGCGACGCTGGCCGCCAGCTCGCCAGCCGTCATGTGGGCGTGCACGATGTCGGCACGACGGATCCGGCGCAGGTTCCGCGCCACCTCGGTCACCGTGCGTCCCTGGATGGTCCGGACAGAAGTGTCGGCAAGGGCAGAGTGCATCATCGACTCGTCGCCACCGATCACGATCACTGCGTGTCCGACCCGGCACTGTGCCGCCGCCAACGTCGCGACATGGCGCTCGACCCCAGAGAACCCGTCCGACCGAACGGCGTGCACGATCCGCACTCAGGACACCTCTGCGCGCACGAGATCTGCAAAGAGACCGAGGTAGGTGTCGGAGATGCGGTCCCAGGTGTGGCCGGCAACGCTCTGGCGAGCTGCTAGTCGCATGGCGGGAAGGTCCGCGACGCTGAGCCGAGCCAGAGCTGCCGCGATGTCCTGCGCACTTCCGTCGGTGAGGAAGCCGTTGCTTCCGTCGTCGATCACGTCCGGGGCGACCCCGACCGGTGTCGACAGCACGGGAACCCCAGCGGCGAGCGCCTCGGTGACAACGAGTCCGTAGGACTCGTAGGCACTCGGCTGGGCGAGGAGATCGGCCGCCCAGAGGTAGGGCAGCGGGTCGTGGGGACCGACGGCGTGCAGCCGGCGGTCGAGGCCGTGCTGTCGGGCCACTCTCCCCAGATGGTCGAGCATGTCTGGAGTTCCGCCGACGACGACGAGATGATGACGCTCGTGTGCCGCTGAAACGGCCTCGACGAGCGGGAACAAGCCCTTCCGTTCGAACTCGTTGCCCACGAAGACAGTGACGAGCGACTCGGGGTCGAGATCGAGACGAGACCGTGCCTCGAGCCGCTCCTCGGGGGTAGGCGGCCGGAACCGACCTATGTCGACACCGTTGCCGATGACCACGGTCCGAGGGGCAATCCTCGAGTACACCCGACGCAGCGCGTCCTCGTCGGCGCGCGTCAGGTTGACCACGACCCGATGGACGTTCGCCCGGTAGCGCACCCGATCTCGGGCCGCCGTGAAGAGGTGCAGGGGATTGCGGACCATCCGCCACCGGTAGTGACCGCGGGCCCGCATCGCCATCTCGAGAATCCCGTGGTTCACATACACATCACCGACGAGCGCGTCGTTGTGGCAGATCACCACCGCGTCATCCGGGAGCTGGGTGATTGCCCTCTTCGCTCGGGCGGTTCCGACGGTGCTGAACGCGATCACCCGCACCATGTGGCGCAGTCGGCCGACCATGCCGCTGCCTGTTCCGGTCAGCCAGTGGAGGCCCGCCTCCTCCGGGCCGAAACGCCGCACGTCGTGCCCCTTGCCACGCCATGCCTCCTCGAGGCAGTGCACCACGCCCCCGACACCGGTCCCTGCCTCGAACTCCGGTGAGATCTGCAGGATGATCATCCACCCACCCCGACAGCATCGCTCTGCTTGGACGCCGTGCCCCTGACCCCGTGCCCATGACCGACACCCAGGCACACACCGATCAGCAGGAAGGGCACGGAGACGGAGATGCTCACCCAGAACAGGTCGAACTGCGCCACCGCGATTCGGGACAGGGCCAGCGCGAGGGCGAGGGTGCCGAAGGCCGCGTCCATCCGGAAGAGCACGACAAGGGTCCCGACCCACAGCACCACGAAGCCGGCGAGCCCGACCAGGCCCGCCGAGGCAGCCACCTCCAGGAAGGCGTTCGGCGGCTGGAACGCTCCCGGGGCGCCAGGCTGCGTCCAGTAGCGCAGCCCGTGCCCGACCCAGGGCGACTGCGTCCAGATCTGGAAGGAGTCGACATACCACTCCAGCCTCTGGAACCACGAGTTGTGCTCGTTGCCCGAGGCGATCTGGTCCCTGATCATGGTGAGGATCACGTAGCCGATGGGCACGATCGCAGCGATCGCGATCGTGGCCCGCCGTCGTTCGTCGTGCTTGCGCAGGGAGACGACCAGCAGGCCGACGGCCAGCCCGACCATGGCCTGACGCGACTGGGAGACCGCGATCGCTCCGAGGATGACCAGGAAGGCAGGCAGCGCCCACCGCTTGCCCCAGCCCAGCCAGGACGGCCGGGCGTAGAGGATCAGGGCCGGCGAGACGAGGAGCGTGCCGATGAAGTTCTTGTGCATCGGCCACGGGTAGCGGGGGTAGACCGCGCTGAAGTTGCCGCTCGCATACTGCAGCAGCCCCTGGGCGATCGTGGGGACAGCCAGCAGCAGACAAGCCACCAGGAAAAGTGACAACCCGAGCCTGGCGTGCCCGCTCGCACCGACCGCCCACCCCACGAGCAGCGCGCCCGACACGAGCAGCCAGGCGTGGAACCACTCGACCGTGTTCGCCGTGAACGGATTGGCGATCAACGTGAAGAGCGTCAGCACCTGATAGATGACATTGAGCCACAGCAGGGAGCGCAGCTCCGGGCTGAAGGGTCGCGGCGAGAGCAGCACCGCCGGCCAGAACGCGAGCGCGAGCATCGCGTCGGACACGGTGAGGTCGACGCCTCCACCAGCCGCGCGCGCCACCACCACGATCATCGGCATCGCGAGCAGCGGCAGCGTCACCGGCTGCACCAGGGCTGCGATCCCCACCAGCACGAGCGCCGCGACACCGAGCGCCACTATCGGCTGCTCCGGCACGAGCCAGGCGACGCCGAGCGTAAGCACGAGGGCGCCGACGACGAGGGCGCCGACGCCCACGCGCTCCAGAATCTCGCGCCAGCCGACGGTCATGGACCCACCATCTCGCGTGCGGGCCGCTCAGGTCGAGGGAAGCGCTCCCGCTCGACCCGTCGAGGACCCTGCCGCAGCAGCGCCGCACGCTCCCGCGCGGCACGTCCGCGCTCGCCGGGAAGCACCACAGACCGCACCGCGGCACCCGCCCACTGGGCCGCCCTGGCCGCCTGCCAGCCCGCCTCGCCGAAGTGCTTGCGCAGGTAGCGCTCCTGGCCGGCATGGAAGTACGTCTCCCGCCGCACCGGGTCGTTCGAGGTCGCGGCCCCCACGTGCATCGCCGTCACCTCCGGGACCAGCCGGTGCCGCCAGCCCATCAGCGCGGCGCGGCGCGCCCAATCGGTCTCCTCGGCGTAGAGGAAGAAGTCCTCGTCCATGCCTCCGACCTGCGCCAGCGCCTCTGCGCGCAGCATCAGCACCGAGCCGATCACGTAGTCCTGCCGCCGGTCGTTCACACTGCCCAGCCCCACCGCCTCGACCCACGAGCGCACCGGCGTCGGGAACGGCCACGCCACCCGCGCCGCCCTCCCGTCGTCGTCCACCTGGCCGGGCGCGACGCTCGCCAGGTCCGGCTCCGCCCTCAGTGCACGGTGCAGCGCGCGCACGCCCTCGACCGAGACCACCGCGTCGGGGTTGAGCAGCAGCACGTCGGACCCGGGCCGCACCCGGTGCGCCAGCGCGTGGTTGACGCCCGCGCCGAAGCCGCCGTTCCACCCGGGGTCGAGGTAGCGCACCCCCAGCTCGTCGCACAGCTCTCGGATCTCCGGCAGCGAGGAGTTGTCGACCACGGTCACGTCCAGCTCGCGCACCGGCTCCAGCGCCGCGCGGAGCAGCCCGGCCGAGCCGTAGGCCACGACGACCACCTCCGGGTCGGTCGTGTCAGCCACCTCGCCGCGGGCCGAGTGCGTCATACGACGGTAGACCTCGTCGTAGCGCTGAGCCACCTGCTCCCAGGAACACTCGTGCGCCCGCTCCAGACCAGCCTGACGCAGCCGTTCCCAGAGCCCGGGCTCACGGCCTACGCGCAGCAGCGCCTCCCCCAGGGCGGCCGGGTCGCCCTCCGGCACCACCAGTCCCGCCTCCCCGACGACATCGGGCAGCGCCCCGCTGTCGCTCGACACGACCGGCACACCAGCCGCCATCGCCTCGACGACGACCCGGCCGAACTGCTCGACCCACCCCGGCGTGGTCAGCGACGGCACCGCCAGCACGTCCATCTGCTGCAGCAGACCGGGGAGCTCCTCCTGGGTCGCAGTGCCGGCGAAATGCACGCGTTTTCGCAGCCCAGGCTCGTCACCCCGCTGCCGCAGCTCGTCCTCCTGGGGTCCGGCACCGACCACGGTCAGCTCCAGCTCGGGGTGGGCGGCCACGGCGTCGAAAAGCACGTCGACCCCCTTGTGCGGGGCGAGGCGACCGACATACCCGACCTGCACCGGAGCATCGGCAGCCGGGGGCTGCCGGTCGGCCGGGGAGAACCGGTCGACGTCGACCCCCAGCGGGATGATGTCGGGCACACCGGGGAAGCCTTTCCGCCGGCAGATCTCCCCCGCTTCGGTGTTGCACACGATGACTGCACGTGCGTGCCGCAGCGCCCACCGCTCCCACCAGCGGAAGGGGATCGGGTAGCGCTTGTCGATGTTCTGCGCGGAATAGAGCGCGTAGGGCGCCCGGTTGCGGCGGAGCCGGCGCATCACGAGCGTCATGAACGTGCTGACGGCGAACGGCTCCTCGTGCAGGTCGAGCACGTCCCACCGCTCCCCCAAGGCCAGCCAGATCGGCCGCGGGTCGTAGGCGAACAGGGCCGGGTGGCGTCCGACCGTGGCGACCGGGACCACATCTACGTCCTTCTCCCGGGGGTCGGGTCGGAGGGTGACGACGGCGCCCCCCTCGTCCCACCGACGGGCGGAGAGCAAACGGACGTCGTGCCCCAGCCGACGCAGCTCGCGCTCCCTGGCTCTCCAGGCTGTCATCACCCCGCTGTGGAAAAGGCGGAGGACGCGCATACGGGTAGGATACGGGTGATTTCGTCGACGGGAGGAGGGCCCCGTGACCGTCCGTGACTTCCTCACCACGCTGCGCCAGCGGTGGAGGTTGGTGCTGGCGACGATGCTGGTGGTGGTCGCGGCCACGGCCCTGGCGACCCTGCAGACCCGTCCGATCTACGAGTCCTCCACCCGCGTCTACCTCTTGGCGAACAACCAGAGCGACTCGGCCAACGTCTACAACATGCCGGCGGCCGAGCTGGCCACGGTCATTCAGGTGGCCACCTCCCCGATCGTGCTGGACCCGGTCCGCGAGCAGCTCGGGGTCGCCCCCGGCACCATGCTCAACGTCTCGGCCGAGCGCTCCGGCGACACCCCCCTGCTCGACGTACGGGTGCGGGCGCACGACGCCCAGGTCGCCGCCGACGCCGCGACCGCGGTGCCGCAGCAGCTCGCGGCGGTCGCGCGCAACTTCTCACCCATGCTCGCCACCAGTGGTCAGTCGGTCAGCGCCGAGACGATCGTCCCAGCATCGGTGCCGAACCGCCCGATCGAGCCCGACCCGGTGCGCAACCTCGCCCTCGGCGCGCTCGCCGGACTGCTCCTCGGAGTCGCCTTCGCCGTGGCCCGCCAGGCCCTCGACCAGCGGGTCCGAGAGGTGCGCGACATCGACGCCCTCTCCGACCGCCCGGTCCTTAGCAGCGTGCCCTACCGCAAGGACGACGACCCCCACGCGCTCTACCTCGACATCGACCCCTTCGGGCCGCAGGCCGAGGCCGTCCGTCGTCTGCGGACCAACATGATGTTCGTCGACGTCACGACGGGCAAGCACTCCTTCGTCGTCAGCTCGACGCTGCCCGGGGAGGGCAAGACGACGACGGCGATCAACTTGGCCCTGGCGATGTCCGACGCCGGGACCAAGGTGCTGCTCATGGACGCCGATCTGCGCCACCCCTCGGTCGCCACCAACATGGGCCTCGAGGGGGCCGTCGGCCTCACCACCGTGCTCCTCGGCGACGCCGAGCTGGAGGACGTCGTCCAGCGGTGGGGCGGCACGAACCTGCACGTGCTGGCCTCCGGCGAGACCCCGCCCAACCCCAGCGAGCTTCTCGGGTCGACCAAGATGCAGGACCTCTTCGACCGGCTCAGCGAGGACTACGACTTCATCCTCGTCGACACCCCGCCCGTCCTGCCGGTCACCGACGCGATGGTCATCGAGAAGCTCACCGGCGGGATGCTGCTGATCGTCGCCTCGGGCGAGACCCGCAAGCGGCATCTGTCCGAGGCGCTGCGCACCCTGGAGACGACCGAGACCCACATCGCCGGGTTCGTGCTGACCAAGTCCCCTCCGCAGCCGAGCGCCTACTACAACTACTACAACGGGGACGACGCCCCCACCCGCCCCGAGGGCGCCAGGAAGCGCCGCCGTCGCCCTAGCCGGCGCGACCGGCGCATGCAGGCGTCCCGTCCGCACGCCGAGGCGGCGGCCCGGGCCCGGGCCGACCGGGCCAGGCTCACGGAGAGCAGCGAGGGGCTGGAGTTCCGCGCCCGCAGCCGCCGGCGCATCGACGAACGGGCCGACCAGAGCTAGACCGGCCGACCGACGACCGCGCCCAGACGCTGCAGGTCGTCGAGCACCTCGACCAGGACCTCGTCGTCGAGCTCTTCCGGGGTGACCTGCAGGGCGTCGGCCGTCCGGTCGCGGAGCTCCGGCAGATCGGTGCTGAACAGCGACGACCGGGCAACGACCGCTGCCGCCCCGGTCACGACGTGGATCTCACCCGTGCGCACGGGTGCGAGGTAGACCCTCCCCCCGTGCTCCCCGTCCTCGGGCCGGTCCACCATCCCCCACCCGTCCGCCAGGACCCACCGGGCCTGTCCGGGGCTCACCGCGGCCCGCCCGGTCGGGCGCGCCACAGCTCGACGGCCGCCCGCCGGCCACGGTCGAAGAACTCCACCGCGACCTCCCAGGCGGTGGGCTCGTGCCCACGGGTGTTCGCCAGGTGCTCGGTGTTGACCATCGGTGCCCGTACGACGAGGCCTACCTTGTGCAAGACCGTGGGCTGGGCCTTGACCCGGGCCCGCCACTCGGCCACCCGGCTCCCGTCCCGCGAGACCGCGTGCCACAGGTCGTGCTCGCGGTGATCCCGGACCCGGTCCAGCTCGTCCAGGGCGGCGGCCCAGCCCACCTCTGCACCCACCTGCGGGACGAGCGCCACGACCTCGCCGCCCAGCCCCGGATCGTCGGCCAGCTCGGCGAGCCGGGGGGAGGTGCGCACCGTGGCCCCGTTACGGGCCTCGTTGAGCGCGAAGACCAGGGCCTGCCCTACCTCGTCCGGCACCGGGCAGCCGACGGCGGCCAGGTCTCGCACCTGGCGCCTCGACCAGAGCACGTCGAACGCGGCGTCGCCGGGCCTGGTTCCGGGGAAGAACCGGTGCACGTCGGCATACCCCAGGTGGTCGTGCCAGTAGGTCTGGGCGTGCCCGAAGGGCGACCCGGTGCGGAACCTCGAGCGACGGCGCCACCCGGCGGCCTCGACCGCCCCCACGAACCGCTTCACCTGGCTCGGCCGGACCAGCACGTCCGCGTCGCTGCCCCCCGACGCCCTCGAGCGCCACAGCGGCTCGAACGCGATCCCCTTGATGTGCAGCAGGTCGACCCCCTCCCGGTCGGCCAGGTGCTGCAGCGCGGCGTGCGCGAACTCGATGCGTACCTCCATCGGCACCTCGGCGGTCGGGACGTCCTGCACGCGCCCATCGTGCCACCCCGCCGGCGGCCCTCGATCTCGACAGGCGAGGACGACGCCCGCCGCATACCCTGGCGTGCATGCCCGCCCAGACCGAAGTCGTCGTCGTCGGGGCCGGTCTCGCCGGTCTCACCTGCGCTCTCACCCTCCAGGAGCACGGGGTATCCGTGCGCGTCCTCGAGGCCTCCGACGGGGTCGGTGGCCGCGTGCGCACCGACGTCGTCGACGGGTTCCGGCTTGACCGCGGCTTCCAGGTGCTCAACCCGGCCTACCCGATGGTCAAGGAGCTGGTCGACCTCAAGGCGCTGGACCTGCAGAAGATGACCGCAGGCGTCGCGATCCGCTCCACCCGCACCGAGGAGCTGCTCGTCGTCGCCGACCCGCGCCGCGAGCCCCAGCTCCTCGCGCAGACCCTGCGCTCGGGCAAGCTGCACCCGGCCAGCGTGGCCTCGCTCGCCCGGTGGGCGGCACCGGCCCTGAGCACGAGCAACCTGCTGGCCAACGTCGAGGACGACGTGCCCCGCCACCGGTCGATGGACGACGCCGGGTTCGTCGGTCCGCTGCGCAAGATCGTCGACGGCTTCCTCGCCGGCGTGCTGCTCGAGGACGACGGCAGCACCTCGACCGTCTTCACCCAGCTGCTCGTCCGCACCTTCGCCCTGGGCACCCCCGGACTGCCGGCGCAGGGCATGCAGGCGCTGCCCGAGCAGCTGGCCGCGAGGCTGACCACCCCGGTCGAGCTCGGCAAGGAGGTCGCCGAGGTCGGCTCCGGACAGGTCCGGACCGTCGACGGCGAGGAGATCACCGCCGACCTCGTCGTGGTCGCCACAGACCCGACCACCGCGGGCCACCTGACCGGACGGCCGGTCAAGCCGGGCAAGGGGTACACCACCCACTGGTATGCCGTGACCCACCCGCCCACCGACCTCAAGGCGGTCGTCATCGACCAGCGGGAGAACCCCGGCCCGGTGGTCGTCTCCTCCGTCGTCACCAACGTGGCCCCCGGCTACGCCCCCGACGGGCGGGCCCTCGTCCAGGCGAGCAGCCTCTGGCGGGGCGGGCAGGACCCCGTTACCGACGAGGACGTGCTGCGGCACGTGGGTGGGCTCTACGGCGTGGACACCACCGACTGGCAGCTCCTGCGCCGCGACGACATCCCCTACGCCCTGCCGGCCGAGCCGGCACCGTTCCAGGAGCGGGCGGCGATGGAGGTTGCCGAGGGCCTCATCGTCGCCGGCGACCACATGGACATGGCCTCGATCGACGGGGCGATGACGAGCGGGAAGCGGGCGGCCGAGGGCTACCTGCACCGGCGGGGCCTGCTCGACTAGGCCGGCTGACGGCGGTCAGCCGACCAGCGGCTCCGGCATCTCCTCCGGCGCCGGCTCGTCGACCCGGCCGCCGCTGAGCTTGTCGACCACCATCGCGATCGCACCGTCACCGGTGACGTTCGTCGCGGTGCCGAAGCTGTCGATGGCGATGTAGGTGGCGATCATCAGACCCACCTGCGGCTCGGTGAAGCCGAGCATCGAGGACAGCAGGCCCGACGCGGCGAAGATCGCGCCGCCCGGCACGCCCGGCGCGGCCACCATCGTGATGCCGAGCATGAGGATGAAGCCGATGAAGATCGGCGCGTTGATCTCGATGCCGGCCAGCACCATGACGGCCAGGGAGAACGACACGATCTTCAGCGTCGACCCGGCCAGGTGGATGGTCGCGCACAGCGGCACGGTGAACGACGCCACCTGCGGGCGCACCCCGATCTCGATCGCCTGGCGCAGCGTCACCGGGATCGTCGCCGCCGAGGACGAGGTGCCCAGCGCGGTGAGGTAGGCCGGCGACATCGTCTTCAGCGCCTTGAGCGGGTTGCGGCCGGTCATCGACCCGGCGACGGCGTACTGCAGGAGCAGCAGCACCGCGGTCATCGCGAAGACGAGCACGATGACGCCGAGGAAGGTCGCGATCACCTCCGCGACCTGGCCGGCGACCGTCATGTTGAGGAAGATGCCGAAGATGTAGACCGGCAGCAGCGGGATGATCACCTTGGCGATGACCGTCTCGATGATCGTCCGCAGCTCGTTGAACCCGCGCTGCAGCCCGTCCGTCGGCAGCACCGTCAGCCCCAGGCCCACGACGAAGGACAGCACGAGCGCGGTCATGACCCCGAAGACCGGTGCCATCTCGACGGTGAAGTAGGGACCGAGCAGCGCCTCCTCGGGGTTGGTCAGCTCGGTGAAGTCGCCCGCCTGCAGCATCCGCGGCAGCAGCGCCCAGCTGATGAGGAAGGCCATGAGCCCGGCGAACACCGTTGAGCCGTAGGCGATCCCAGCGGTGACCCCGAGCCACTTGCCAGCCCCGCGGCCCAGCTCCCCGATCGCCGGGGTGATCAGCCCCACGATGATCAGCGGGATGATGAACCCCAGGAAGCTGGAGAACAGCCCGTTGAAGGTGACGAAGACCCGCACCACCGCCTCGGGCAGGAACAGGCCGAGGACGATCCCCAGCACGATGGCGATCCCGATCCGGGGCAGCAGCCCGAGCTTCCTCATACCGGGATCGTCCCACCGCCGCCGGTCGGGGCAAGTATGGGGTGGCTCGCCTACCGGCGGGTCACCTCAGGGGTGCGGAATACTGGGCGTATGACGGACACCAGCCGCACCCCGGCCAGCCCGCCCACGCTCGCGGTCATCGGCGCCGGGTCGGTCGGGGCGACCATCGCCTACGCGGCGCTCGTCCGCGGCACCGCCCGCCACGTCGTCCTGCACGACGTCAACGCCGCCAAGGTCGAGGCCGAGGTCCTGGACCTCAACCACGGGCTGGCGTTCACCCCCATGGGCCAGGTCGAGGGCAGCGACGACGTCGAGGTATGCCGTGGGGCCCGCGTCGTCGTCGTCACCGCCGGGGCCAAGCAGCAGCCCGGGCAGAACCGGATGGAGCTGGCCGAGTCGACGCTCAACCTGACCCGCACGCTCATGCCCCGCCTCGTCGAGGTCGCCCCGGACGCGACCTACGTCATGGTGACCAACCCGGTCGACGTCGTGACCACCGCCGCGCTCAAGGTCACCGGGCTGCCGGCCAACCAGCTCTTCGGCTCCGGCACCGTGCTCGACTCCTCCCGGCTGCGGCACGCGATCGCCACCCGGCTAGGGGTCGCCGTGACCAGCGTGCACGCCAACGTCGTCGGCGAGCACGGGGACACCGAGTTCCCGCTGTGGAGCTCGGCCAGCGTTGGCGGCGTCCCGCTGCTCGAGTGGGACGCCCTGCACGGCGGCCTGGACGAGACGACCCGCGAGGAGATCGCCGAGGACGTCATGCGCTCGGCCTACCGGATCATCGCCGGCAAGGGCGCGACCAACTACGCCGTCGGTCTGGCCGTCTGCCGGATCGTCGAGTCCGTCCTGCGGGCCGAGCACGCCGTCCTGCCGGTCTCGACCTGGCTGGACGACTACCGCGGCATCAGCGACGTCAGCCTCTCGGTGCCGACGGTCGTCGACCACCGGGGCGCCGGCGAGCGCCTGCTCGTGCCGATGACCGACGAGGAGATCGGGCTGCTGCGGCGCAGCGCGGACTCGATCAGGGCGACGGCCCGGCGCTTCGGGTTCTGACGTCCTCCGCCAACCGGTCGAGGACGACGACGAGCGGGTCCGACGCGGGGATCCGCACGTCGCAGGACGAGACCTCCGTGCGCCGGCCATCCTGCACCCAGGCGTAGCGCACGGAGGTGCCGTCGACGTCCGCCTCGCACCGTCGCGCCGGCTCGGTGAGCTCGGCCAGCCGTGTCGTGGCGGTGGCGGACTCGAGGGCGGCGACCCGACGCCGGCTGAGCACGCCCGACCACTCCCCCGTCTGGTCGGTGAACTCCCATTGGTCGCCCGTGACGACCAGCAGGGACCCGCAGGGACCCTCGGCGCACATGCCGCCCCACGTGCGGCGCTCGACGGACTCGACCTCCCCGATCCCGTCGCCGGGCGGGGCGCACCCGCCCAGCAGGGCCGTGGCGGCCGCGGCCAGGGCGCACGGCCACCCGCCGGGGCGGACCCGCCTGGCGCGCGAGGGCATACCGGTCAGGTGGTGACCGCCGAGGCGTCCTGCCGCGCCTGCTCGCGCTCCACCTTCGCCTTGGGCGCGTAGTAGAAGATGCCCGCGCCGAGGGCGACGAGGAAGACGAGGAGCATCGCGAAGAACAGCGGCCAGATGCCGGTGAGGTAGATGATCGGCACCGCCAGGGCGGTCACCATGCCGCCGCCGAAGAACGGCTCGAAGATGAGCTGCTTGTAGCCGAACGCCTCGAACGCCGGGCTCTTGGCGTCGGGGTCGGTGATCCGCATGAGGATCAGGCCGGTCGCCGTGACGCCCATCGACTGGCCGAAGTCGCCGATGCCGCGCTCGAACCAGTAGCGGCCGATGATGCGCGGCGCCAGCCACAGGAAGAGGGCCACGTTGACGCCGATCCCGGCCAGGGCCAGCAGGGTGAACGCACCGATGTTGGCGCCGATCGCCATCAGCGAGAGGGTGCCGATGGCCGCGACGATGAGGAAGTCCAGCGCCCAGCCCTGGATGCGCAGCATCATCTGGTGGTCGATGAGGTGGTCCACCTTCAGCGCGGCGGCGATCGCCTGCAGGATCACCCCGCCGATGAGGGCGAGCGGGAAGAGCGGGACGTAGGCGAAGATCTCCAGCGGGGTGCTGTCGTTGAGCATGACCGAGGAGTAGGTCTGCGCCTCGATCCACCGCAGCGCCTCGAGGATCCCCCAGCCGATGAGGATGGCCACGGCGACCAGGGCCATGTGGAGCGACAGCGGCTCGACCGAGGCCGGGCGGGAGGTCATCTGGGCGGCCGGGTAGTACTCGTCCTTGCTGAACAGGCCCTTCTGCTCGTCGACGGACGCCTTGACGTCGCCCTTGAGCAGCTCGGTGCGGCCGGTGCGCACGCCCCAGTTGATGAGCGCGATCCCGATGACGACCCCGCCGACGATGCCGACGGTCGCCAGGCCGACGGCCAGGTCGGCGCCCTCGGTGAACCCCAGCTCCTCCATCACCCCGCGCATGCCGGCGGCGGTGCCGTGGCCGCCCTCGAAGCCGATCTCGATGAGCGCTCCCGTCATCGGGCTGGCGCTGAAGACGGGCACGAGGATCAGCGCGGCGAGGAGGAGGCCGACGACGTACTGGCTCGAGCCCAGCGCGACGCCGAGCGAGAGCTGGGGCCCGACCAGGTTGGCGGCCCGCTTGGGGCTGGGCAGGTCCTGGCCGAGGAACATCGTGGCGAAGACGACGCTGATGAGCAGGCCGGGCAGGGCGACCCAGACGGTGCGCATCTCCTCGGTGAACACCCCGGCCTCGGAGAGCGCGGGGACGAGCTGGCCCAGGACCTGCGGGCCGAGCAGCAGGATGAGGAAGCCGCCGATGATCGAGCTGGGCAGGAACAGCCGCTGCACCCAGCCGACCTTGACGCGGATGACCTTGCCCAGGAGCAGGAACAGCCCGAGGATCAGGAGTGCGAAACCGATCTGGTTGGGAGACATGCCGATCACCTTCGTCCGGGGTCCGTTCCGGCGAGTGTGGCACAGGGCGGGTCGGCGCGCTCGTCAGCCGGGAGAGACGACCAGGGCCGCGTCGGCCGCCCCCTCGCCGCATCCCGCCGACAGGCCCTCCAGCCGGTCGACCGGGACGGCCACGGCGTCCAGCTGCACCGGCCCGCCGACCTCGATCGTCACGTCTTCCCACGTCACCGACGGCCTGCTGCCGGCGGTGAGCTCGCTGCCCTCCGGGAGCACGAGGAGCGCCGGCGGACCCTGCCGGTCGACGGACAGGCATCCTCCCGGGCCGGTGACGAGCTGACCGGTGACCGGGGAGGACGCCCCGGAGGGGACCTCTCCGGCGGTGACCAGGACGATCCCGCCGTCGGTCGTCGTCCCGACCGGCAGCGGACCGGTGTCCGCGGAGATCGTGCCGGCCGCGTCGTCCGGGACGGTGTCGACGACCGCCGGCGGTTCCGGGTCCTCGGTCTCCTGCTGGGCGCAGCCGACCAGGGCCAGGACCACGGCCGCGCCGCCGAGGGCCCGCGCGACCCGCGCCGGCCCGCCGGTCGGCCGTGGCGTCACGAGGTCCGCAGCTCGCGCTTGAGGATCTTGCCGGTCGCGCCCTTGGGCAGCTCCTCGATGAGGTGGACCGTCCGCGGGTACTTGTACGGCGCCACCTGCGAGCGCACGTGCTCGATGAGCTCCTCCTCGGTCGCCTGCGCACCCGGCGCGAGCACGACATACGCACTGACTTCCTCCCCCAGCTCGGGGTGGGGCACGCCGACGACGGCGGCCTCCGCGACCGCCGGGTGCTCGTAGAGCAGCTCCTCGATCTCGCGCGGGTAGACGTTGAGCCCGCCGCGGTTGATCATGTCCTTCTTGCGGTCGACGATGAAGTAGTAGCCGTCCTCGTCGACCCGGGCCAGGTCGCCGGAGTGGAACCACCCGTCGGCGTCGATCGCCTCGGCGGTCGCCTCGGGCTTGCCCCAGTAGCCCTTCATGATGTTCTCGCCGCGGATGCAGATCTCCCCGATCCCGCCCTCGGGCTCCTCGCCCTCGCCGACGGCGCCGGCGAGCTTCATCTCCACCCCGCGCACGGGTATGCCGATCGAGCCCGCCTTGCGCTCCCGGTCGGGGTGGTTGAACGAGGCGACCGGGCTGGTCTCGGACAGGCCGTAGCCCTCGAGGATCTGGCAGCCGAAGGTCTCCTCGAACCGGCGCATCAGCTCCACCGGCAGGCTGGCCCCGCCGGAGACGGCCGTGCGCAGGGTGGACAGGTCGGGGACCCGGCCGGCGGAGGTGGCGGAGGCGAGCATGGCGCCGTACATCGTCGGGACGCCCTCGAAGACGGTGACCCGGTCGCGCTCCATGATCTCCAGCGCCCTGGCCGGCTCGAACCGTGGGATGAGGGTCAGCGCCGCGCCGGTGCTCACCGCGGTGTTGAGCGCGCAGGTCATCCCGAACACGTGGAACAGCGGCAGGCAGCCCATGACCACGTCCTCGGGGCCGAGGTGCAGCAGCGTCTCGGTCGTGGTGGCCTGGTTGGTCTGCAGGTTGTCGTGGGTCAGCTCGGCGCCCTTGGGCCGGCCGGTGGTGCCCGAGGTGTAGAGGATGACCGCGGTGTCGTCGCCGGCACGCTCGACGACCTCCTCGACCGGGTCGGTGGCCTCCTCGCCGTGGACGTAGGAGCTCAGGCCCTCGGGGCCGACCGCGAGCACGGGGACGCCGGCGGCCTCCGCGGCGGCGGTGACCTCGTCGCCGGGCAGAGCGACGAGGAGGCTGGCCCCGGAGTCCTCGAGGTAGTACTGGATCTCGCGCCGCTTGAACAGCGGGTTCATCGGCACGACGATCCCGCCCAGCCGCAGCGTGGCGTAGTAGATGACCGGGAAGGCCGGGACGTTGGGGAGCATCAGCGCGACCCGGTCGCCGACGCCGATGCCCCGGCTGCGCAGCCACCCGGCGAGCTGGCGGGCGGAGGCCTCCAGCTCGGTGTAGCTGAGCCGGACGTCGTCCAGGACGATCGCGGGGCGGTCGCCGTGCCGCTCGGCGGTGCGGGTGAGGTTGGTGGCGAGGTTGGCACTCATGGGTTCATCCTGCCCGCCGGGCCACGGCGGCCGCAGCCACCCCCGCCGCGACGAGGGTGGTGAGGCAGCCGATCGGCAGCGGCAGGCAGCAGCCGCCGACGGTGACGCGGGTGTTGCCCCGGCGCCAGGTGCGGCCGGGGAGCGGGCCCAGGCCGCCGGGCTCGGAGGTCCACCCCTCCGGCTGCTGGGCGCGCCGGCGCACCTCGTCCTCGGCCCAGGGGTCGGCCGGTTCGGCCCCGGGCGGCTGGTCGGGATCGGGGAGACCGTCGCGGGGACCGGGGCTGGGGAAGGTCATGTGGCCGATCGTGGCACCGTCACCGCGGTTCGGCAGGTCGAGGCCGCTCGGCAGGTCGAGGCCGTGCCGCTCTCACATCCGGTGGTCGGTGTGCTCCTTGACCGGCAGCATCGCCAGGGCGCCGGCCGCGAGGATGAGCACGATGCCGAGGATCCCCCAGTACTGCGTGTTCTCCTCGCCGGTGACGCGGGCGCCCAGCCAGATGCCCAGGCCGAAGGCCGCCGGGGACAGGAACGAGACCACCCGGCCGGTCGTGGCGTAGAGCCCGAAGATCTCGCCACTCTTGCCCTCCGGGATGAGCCGCGCCAGGAACGATCGGGACGCCGCCTGGGCTGGCCCGACGAAGACGGTCAGCCCGAGGCCGAGCACCCAGAAGACCGTCTTGCCCCCGTCGTGGAGGAAGAAGATCAGCAGGCCGAGCACGACGAGGGAGAACAGCGACAGAAGGATGACCTTCTTGGGGCCGAACCGGTCGTCGACCGCGCCGAACCCGATCGTGGCCACGCCCGCCACGATGTTGGCCGCGGCGCCGAAGATGATCACCTCGCCGGCGCTCATCCCGAAGGTCCCGGCGGCGAGGACGGCGCCGAAGGCGAAGACCCCGGCCAGCCCGTCGCGGAACAGCGCCGAGGCCAGCAGGAACCAGACCGTATGCCGCGAGGTCCGCCACAGCCGGCGGACCGTCCCGAAGAGCAGCCGGTAGGAGTCGACGATCCCCACCCGGGGCGCCCGCGGCACCGGACGGTCCTTGAGGGCCGTGAGCGCCGGGATGGTGAAGAGCGCGATCCAGATGCCGCACATGAGCATCGAGACCCGGATGTCCAGGCCCTCGTCACCGGTGACCCCGAACAGCCCCACCTCGGGGGAGATGAAGAGGAAGTACATCGCCAGCAGCGCCACGATGCCGCCCAGGTAGCCGAACCCCCAGCCGTAGCCGGAGACCCGCCCGACGGTCCGCGGGGTGGCCACCTGCTCGATGGTGGCGTTGTAGTTGACCCCGGCGATCTCGGAGATGACCGAGCCCACCCCGAGCAGGACCAGCCCCAGGGCGAGGTATGCCGGGTCAGGCTTGACGAGGAAGAGCGCCGCGGCGATCAGCGCCAGCAGCCAGGTCTGCCAGCGCAGGTTGCGCACGGTGCGCCCGGACCGGTCGGAGTTCTGCCCCAGGACCGGGGCCAGCGCAGCGACGAACAACCCGGCGACCCCGGTCGCCAGGGCGAGCATCTGGGAGGTGTAGTTGGTCGAGCCGAAGCTCTCGCCGGTGATGTAGACCGCGAAGACGAAGGTGGTGATGACGGTGTTCCAGGGCTGGCTGCCCCAGTCCCAGAACGCCCAGGCCGTGATCTTGCCAAGACCCGCTCCCCCGGACGCCTCGAGGGAGGTGGTGACCTTGGCGGGGTCGAGGGTCCCCGTCGGGGCGGGGTCGGCCGGCCGGCGCTCGCCCGGGCCGGTCACGGTGTCGTCGTCAGCGGTGGCCACGGGACCGACCGTAGAGGATCGGGCCCGCGCGGGGGGCTCGGCACGGCCGGAGCCGTCGAGGTCGGGCCGTCCGCGAGGGGATGGCTCAGGCCGACGGGACGACGATCGTCCCGGTGCCGCCCTCGACGGCGCGGGCGATCGACGGCAGCGAGGTCACCACGGCCCGTGGGCCGCCGCCCTCGACGAACCGGGTCACCGCGTCCACCTTGGGAAGCATCGAGCCGACGCCGAACTCGCCGGCCTCGATGTGGCGCCGCATCGTCGCGGCGTCGACCTCGCCGATCGGCCGGGCCTCCGGGGTTCCCCACCGCAGCACGGCGTGCTCCACGTCGGTGGCGATGACCAGCAGGTCTGCACCGACCTGGCGGCTGAGCAGGGTCGCGGTGAGGTCCTTGTCGATGACGGCCTCGATCCCCTCGTAGCCGCCGGCGGCCGACGCGACGACCGGGATCCCGCCGCCGCCGGAGGAGACGACGAGGAAGCCCTGCCCGACGAGCGCCTCCACCGCGGGGGCATCGACGATCTCCCGCGGCTCGGGCGAGGGCACGAGCCGCCGCCAGCCCTTGGCCCCCTCGTCCCGCCACGACTGGCCCTGCTCGACCATCCGGGCGGCGTGCTCGGCGTCGTTGTAGGGGCCGACCGCCTTCGTCGGTGCGTCGAACGCCGGGTCGTCGGGGTCGACGAGCGTGCGGGAGACGAGGGTCGCGACCGGCCGGGGCGTGCCGACCGCGGCGAGCCGGCGCTCCAGGGCGTTCATCAGGGTGAAGCCGATCGTCCCCTGCGTCTGCGCCCCGCACCAGTCCAGGCTCACCGGCGTCAGCAGGTGGGCGGACAGCTCGTTCTTGAGCAGGATGTTGCCGACCTGGGGCCCGTTGCCGTGGGTGACGACGACCTCGTGACCGGCGGCGACGAGCGTGGCGATGTGCCCGGCGGCCTCCTCGATGGCGGCCCGCTGGTCGTCCGGGCTCGAGCTGCCGTCGGTGGCGGTCATGGCGTTGCCCCCGAGGGCGACGACGATCCTCATGCAGGTGTCCTTCGGTCGGTCCGGCGACGGTGCCGGAGGGTCATCGGGCGTGCCTGCGCAGCAGGTCGGTCCAGGTGGTGGGCGGGCGGCCGAGCAGCCGGGCCAGCGGCTGCGGGTCGGCGGTGAAGCCGGTCCCGTCGTAGGCCCGGAACATCGCCTCCAGGTCGGCGGCCGCACCGGGGTCCAGCCCGGCCCCCGGGCCCGCCCGCCACTCCTCGACGGTCGTCGCGGCGGCGGTGACCGGCCGGCCGAGGACGCGGGTGGCTCGCGCCGCCAGGTCGGCGACCGTGAGGTCCTCAGGCCCGGCGAGCACGTGCGTCGACCCGGGCTCGAGCTCGCCGGCGAGGGCGGCCGCGGCCACCTCGGCGACGTCGTCCAGGTCGACCAGGCTGAACGGCGCGTCCAGCCGGTAGGGCACCTCGATGCGCCCGTCCAGCGCCGGCGCCAGCAGGTTCTGCTGGTAGGCGCACGGCCGCAGCACGACCGCGTCGGGCCGCACCGCGCGCAGCTCGCGCTCGGCCCGCCCCTTGCGCACGTGGTGCGGCATCCGGGCGTCGTCGGGGTCGGCGACCGAGTGGTAGACGATCTGTGCGACGCCCTCCTCCTCGGCGACCCGCGCGGCCCGGGCGACGATGTCCACCTCCGCGGGGTGCAGGTTGGGCACGATCAGGTATGCCGCGTCCGCGCCGCGGAGGGCGTCGACCAGCCCGTCCCCGGTCAGGAGGTCGGCGACGGAGCGGTCGACGCCGTCGGGCAGCCCCGGGGCGTCCGTCCTGGACTCCACGTGCCGGGTGGTGCCGCGGACGTGCAGGCCGCGACGCAGCGCCGCGCGGGCCACGGCGCGACCGGTCTTGCCGGTCGCGCCGAGCACCGTGACGGTCGCCGCGTCCACGCCCGTGCTCAGAGCCAGTCGACGTCCGCCGAGGTGGCCCCGCCGGCCAGCTGGGCGTAGCCCGGGCCGCGGTCGAAGAACGGCTCCTCGCCGCGCCCGTCCCGCAGCTGCGCGCGCAGCTGCTCGGTGGCGGCCGCGTCGATCACGGGGTCCTCCTTGGTGCCGGAGGCGACCACGCCGTAGTCGCGGCGGGCGCCCTCGAAGGAGACCTTGCCCCAGCGCAGGTCGCGCTCGACCTCCTCGACCGGGCGCTCCAGCGGGTCGCCCCAGCCGCCGCCGCCGGTGGTCCGGATCCGGATCACCTGGCCGGCCTTGACGGGCTCGGCGTCGGCGAGCGCATCGACATACCTCTCCTCGGGACCGCCCGGGTCGATGCACACCTCGAAGGGGCGCCCCGCCTTGCCACCCTTGACGCCCCAGCAGGCCAGGATCGAGCGGTCGGCGATGGACATGAAGTTGGCGTCCTTGAGCATCCGGATGTGCTTCTCGTAGCCCAGGCCGCCGCGGTAGCGCCCGGGGCCGCCGGAGTCGACGGCCAGGCCGAGGCGCTCGACGAGGAACGGGAAGCGGGACTCGGTGAACTCGGTCGGCAGGTTGCGCGAGTCCGGGACGACGTGGATGGTGTCCTCGCCGTCGGCGTAGTAGCGCCCGCCGGCGCCGCCGCCGAGCACCTCGCGCATGAGGTAGTCCTTGCCGTCGCGGTCCTTGCCGTAGACGCCGGTGTAGCGGATCGTCTCCTGGTCGGCCGGCATCTTGCCGTCGACCGCCTTGGCGATGACGCCGGCGAGCACGCCGAGCAGGCGCAGGATGACGAAGGTGCGGGCGTTGGTCGGCGCCGGGAAGATCGGGGTGAGCAGGGTGCCCTTCTCCGGGAACTTCATCTCGATGAGCGGCACCACGCCCTCGTTGACGTCCAGCTCGCCCATCCGCTCGGGGGTGTCGGCCAGGTTGCGCAGGATCGGGGCCAGCCACTTCTTGAGGAAGTTGCCGTCGGCGTAGTCGCCGCAGTGGTTGATCGGGCCCTTGGCCTGGGGGGCGGTGCCGGTGAAGTCGATGGTGATCTTCGGGCCGTCGCCCGGGCCGCCGGTGCTGGTCTTGGTCAGGGTGATCCGCTGGGTGTGCAGCTTGGGCTCGTCGACGCCGTCGTGCTCGGCGTAGTCCTCCCAGACGTACTCCCCGTCGGGGATCTTGGACAGGATCTCGCGCCGGTAGGTCTCGGTCGTCTTGTCCAGGATCGCCTGGAAGGCGGCCTCGACGGTCTGGCGGCCGTAGCGCTCGAACAGCTCGGTGAGCCGGGCCGCGCCCATGAGGCAGGCGGAGCACTCGGCGTCCAGGTCGGCGGCCAGCGACTCCGGCATCCGGGAGTTGCGGGTCATGATCCGCAGCGCCGCCTCGTTGGGCACGCCCTGGTCCCACAGCTTGATCGGGGGGACCATGAGGCCCTCCTCGTAGACGCTCGTGGCCGCCGACGGCATCGAGCCGGGGGTGGCCCCGCCGATGTCGTCGTGGTGGCCGAACGCCTGGACGAAGCAGACGACCTCGCCCTCGTGGAAGACCGGCACGGTGACGCACAGGTCGGGCAGGTGGCCGATGCCGCCCTCGGACTCGTAGACGTCGTTGTGGAAGAACACGTCCCCGGGCTTCATCGTCTCCAGCGGGAAGTCGCGGGCGACGGGGTGCACCAGCGCGCTGTAGGACCGGCCGGTCAGCTTGCGCAGCTGGCGGTCGTGGATGCCGGCGCGGAAGTCGTGCGCGTCACGGATCATCGGGCTGCGCGAGGTGCGGGCGATGGCGGTCTCGACCTCCATCTCGACCGAGGCCAGGGTGCCCTGGACGATCTCGACGACGATCGGGTCGACGGCCGGGTCGGTGGTGGGGGTGCTCATGCCTGCTCCTCCTGCTGCGTGCCGGCGACGACGCCGCCGCCGGGCTTGGTGATGACGAGGTTGCCCCAGGCGTCGACCCGGACCTGGAAGCCTGGGTGGACGGGGACGGTGGAGCCGAACTCCTCGATGACGGCCGGGCCCTGGAGCTGGTCGCCGTCCCGCAGGTCGGGGCGCCAGTAGACCAGGGTGTCGACGTAGCCGTCGGCCGCGTCGAAGCAGACCGGGCGGGTCGAGGTGCGGGCGCGCTCGGCGTCGCCCTCGCCGGTGCCGATCTGCGGGATGGACGGCCGGGTGATCGGGCCGACGCCGGTGACGCGCAGGTTGACCCACTCGACCTCCTGGCGGTCGTCGCCGCGGAAGTCGTAGCCGTAGAGCGCCTTGTGGGCGTCGTGGAAGGCCTCGGCGACCTGGTCGGCGGCGGCCTCGTCGAGCTCCTCCACCGGGACCGGCACCCGCACCTCGAACGCCTGGCCCACGTAGCGCAGGTCGGCGGTCCGCTGGAACTGGTGGTCGGCGCGGTCGAAGCCCTCGAGGTCCAGCGCATGGGTGGCACGGGCGGTGAGGTCGTCGTAGGCCCGGTTGAGCTGGCCCAGGTCGAGGTGGACGTGCTTGGCGACCATCGTCTGCACGTAGTCGTTCTTGACGTCCACGGTGAGCAGGCCGAACGCCGAGACGTTGCCCGGGTTGAGCGGGACGATGACGCCGGCCAGGTCGAGGATGTCGACGAGGCGGCAGGCCAGCAGCGACCCGGACCCGCCGAAGGTGGCGAGCATGAAGTCGCGCACGTCCAGGCCACGCTTGACCGAGATCTGGCGCAGGGCGTTGGCCTGGTTCCAGGCGCTGATCTCCAGGATGCCGGTGGCCGCGTGCTCGACGTCGAGGCCGAGCCGGCCGGCGATCTCCTCCAGGCCGGCCCGGGCCGCGTCCACGTCGAGGGGGATCTCGCCGCCCAGCAGGTGCGGGGGGATCCGACCGAGCAGCAGGTGGGCGTCGGTGATGGTCGGGGCGCCGTCGGCGCCGCCCTTGCCGTAGCAGAGCGGGCCGGGGTCGGCGCCGGCCGAGTGCGGGCCGACCTTGAGCGAGCCGTCCGGGGAGATCCAGGCGATCGAGCCGCCGCCCGCGCCGACGGTGACGACGTCGATCATCGGGATCTTGGAGGGGTAGGCCCCGACCGAGCCCTCCGTGGTCAGCGTCGGCTCGCCGCCGAGCACGACCGAGACGTCGGTGGACGTGCCGCCGCCGTCGCAGGTGAGGACCTTGTCGAAGCCGGCCAGGCCGGAGACCATCGCCGCGCCGAGCGCGCCGGCCGCGGGGCCGGAGAGCACGGTGGTGATCGGCTGGTGGACGACCTCCTCGGCGGAGAGGACGCCGCCGTTGGACTTCATGATGTAGAAGGGCATCGCCCGGGGGCCTTCGGTCCCCGTGGACCCCCCGGAACCCTCTGCGCCCTTGACCTCGGTGCCGGTGTAGGACCGCAGGCGCTCGGAGATGTTGGCCACGTAGGCGCTGACCTTGGGCTTGACGGCGGCGTCGACGAGGGTGGTCATCGAGCGCTCGTACTCGCGGTACTCGCGCAGCACCTCGCTGGACAGGGAGACGACCGCCTGCGGGTGCTCCTCGGCGAGGATCTCGCGCATCCGCGTCTCGTGGGCGGGGTTGGCGTAGGCGTGCAGGAAGTTCACGCCGAGGGTGTTGATGCCCTTGTCCTTGAACCAGCGGGCGACCGCGCGGGCGCCCTCCTCGTCGAAGGGGCGGACCTCGTTGCCCTCGAAGTCCATCCGGCCGCCGACGGTCTTGACGAGATCGGCCGGGACGATGCGCTCGGGCTTGACCCAGAAGTAGGAGTTGCCGTAGCCGTCCGGCACGGCCTGGCGGGCGATCTCCAGGACGAACTCGTAGCCCTCGGTGGTGATGAAGCCCAACGGGTCGAGCTTGGCCTCGAGCAGCTGGTTGGTCGCCACCGTGGTGCCGTGGGAGACGGCGGTGACGTCCTCGCCGGTGGCGCCGAGGATCTCCAGCACCTTGTCGACGCCGTTGATGAAGCCGTCGGCCGGGTTGCTCGGCGTGGACGGGGTCTTGGTCGTGGTGATCGTCCCGGCGTCCTCGTCGAAGGCGACGACGTCGGTGAACGTCCCTCCGGTGTCGATGCCGATCCTGATCCGGCGGTGCGTCGCGGTGCTCATCCAGCGTCCCTTCGGGTGGAGGTTGCCGGTCGGTCGGGGGTCCGTGCCGGCGCGTGCGTCTGGGTCGAAGTCAACCCTCCCCAGGCCGCGTCATCCCCGGCAAGATGTGACGACGAGTCATCGAGCGTTCGGCAACAGTCGCTGTCGGTGCCGGGTGACAGACTCGTCCGGGTCCGCACGCAGGGTGCGGCTCGGAGGAGGAGGACCCATGTCCCGCGTCGTGCACTTCGAGATCCAGGCCGAGGACGTCGAGCGTGCGAAGACGTTCTACGCCGACGTGTTCGGCTGGACCTACGAGGACTACAGCCAGATGGTCGGCTCGCCCTACTTCGGCATCGTCACCGGGTCCGGCGACGAGCCCGGCATCAACGGCGGCCTGCTGCCGCGGCCGGCCGCCACGCCCGGCGAGGGCCAGGGCACCAACGCGTTCGTCTGCACCATGGGGGTCGGCGACTACGACGTGACCGAGCAGAAGATCCTCGAGGCCGGCGGTCGGGTGGCGCTGCCCAAGTGCGCGCTGCCGGGGATGGCGTGGCAGGGGTACTACCTGGACACCGAGGGCAACACGTTCGGGATCCACCAGCCGGACCCCGAGGCCCGCTGACTCGACGAGCTGGCTGCCGACAGCCGTCGGCCGCGCAGCGGGTCGACACCCGGCACGTCCCTGCCGACCAGGGTCAGGGACCGGCGGGGCCGGTCAGCAGCTCCCAGATCCCCTCGGCCTCGGTGAGGTCGTCGTCGAGGTTCACCACCAGCTCGGTACGACCCAGCGTGAACGCCCGTCCGGTGACGGTGGACGTGGTGGCGTCGCGGCCGTGCAGGGCGGTGCGCTCGACGATCTGGCCTCCCATGGTGGACCCGGAGGGAGAGATGCTGGTCACCCGGTCACCCACGCCCAGCACGCCGTCGTCGGCCAGCAGCGCCAGCTGGGCCGCGGTGCCGGTGCCGGTGGGGCAGCGGCACACCACCCCGGGGTGGACGTAGGTGGCGCTGGTCATCTGCAGCCCGTCGGCACCCTCGGTCACGGGGCCCGCGAGGTTGACGAACGCGAGCGGACCGGTGTCGCCGTGGTCGGGGTGCACGAGCTGCAGGTCGGCGGAGGCGACGAGGCACAGCGCCAGGCCGAAGTCGGCCAGCACCGGTCGCTCGGGCTCGGTGAGGGCGAAGCCGTGGGCCGCGGCGTCGACGACGGAGTAGAAGCAGCCGGACCAGACCAGGTCGTAGGTGACCTCGCCGAACTCGGGCAGCTCGGCGGTGCGCCCCCGCTCGAGCACCCACGCGGGGTCGCAGGCGAGCGTCACCGAGTGGACCCGCCACCCGTCGTGCTCGACCTCGGCGCGGACGAGCCCCGCGGGCGCCTGCAGGTGTACCACCTGCCGCCCGGGCGGTCCCATCGGCACGTAGCCGCTCTCCAGCAGGGCCGTGGCGACGCAGATCGAGTTGGAGCCCGAGAAGTAGGGGTAGCCCATCGCCTCCATGACCACGTAGCCGGCCTGCGCCTGCGGCAGGTCGGCATCCACCACGACGTTGGCGCACATCGCCGGCTCGCCGTAGGGCGGGGAGAGCAGCAGCCGGCGCAGGGCGTCTCCCTCGGACTGGAGCCAGGCCCGCTTGGCCGGCACGCTGTCGCCCGGGACCTGAGGGATGCCGCCCACGACGACGCGGCTGACGTCGCCGCCGTAGTGGGTGTCGATGAGTCGGATGCGGCGACGGTGCTCAGGCGGCATGGTGCGCCCCGACCTCGTCCCACCGGGCGTCGGGCACGACGACGAGGTTGCCGACGAAGCCCTTGGCCATGAACGCCCGCTGGGCGTCGTGGAACTGGCTCAGCCGGTAGGTGCCGGCGAGCAGGGGGCGGACGGCGCCGGACTCGATGTAGCCGACGAGGCGCCGGAACGCGGCTCGCGTCCCCTGGGAGGAGCCGTGCAGCTCCAGGTGCTTGAGGTAGACGGTGCGCAGGTCCAGCTGCACGACCGGACCGCCGATGGCGCCCGCGGTGGTGTAGCGACCCTCGGGCCGCAGGACGCGGAGCAGGTCGTTGAACAGGTCGCCGGCGACAAGGTCGGCCACCACGTCGATGGCGGCCCCGCCGGTCGCCTCGGCCACCGCCTCCACGAGGTCGCCCTCGCCGCGCAGCACCACGCCCTCGGCGCCGATCGCGCGCACGGCGTCGGCCTTGCCGGCGCTGGTGACCGCGTAGGGGATGGCGCCCCGGGCCCGGCACAGCTGGACGAGCCCGGAACCGACGCCGCCGGAGGCTCCGGTGATGAGCACCCGTTCGCCCTCGGCCACCCGGGCCCGGTCGAGCATGTGCTCGCCGGTGAGGTAGGCGCAGGAGAACGTGGCCAGCTCGGCGTCGTCGATGTCGCGCCGGACCACGTGGGCGTGGTCGGCTGGCACCACCTGGTACTCCGCATAGCCGCCGTCTCGCCCGTGGCCCAGGTAGTCGATGTCGGCGAGGCTGTCGTCGTCGCGGTTGTAGATGGAGAAGTCCACCATCACCCGCTCGTCGACGCGGGCCTCGTCCACGCCGGCGCCGACGGCCACGACGCGGCCGACGGTGTCGGTGCCCTGGATGCGGGGGAACTGCAGCGTCGAGCGGCCCCGGCGCCAGGTCGACACCGCCACGGGGTCCTCCTCGAGGCCGTAGGCCCCCTCGCGCACCCACACGTCGGTGTTGTTCATCCCGCAGGCGCTGACCTCGAGCAGGACCTCACCGGGACCGGGCTCGGGCACGGGCACGTCGGTCCGGTGCTCGAGCCGGTCGAGGCCGCCGTGGCCGGTGAGCACCACGGCCTGCATCGTGGCCGGGATCATGCGGTCATTGAAGCAGACCGGGCCGGTGCCCGGGGCGGATCGGACGGCCCCGGTCGGCCGGACGGCGCGACCGGTCGTGGCCCCGGGGAGGGCCACATCTGGTCGCGCCAGGCGGTAGTTGGCTCAGCGGCGGCGCAGGCGGGCGCCCAGGGCGACGCCGACGAGCGCGATGGCCGCGCCGGTGACCATCGGCACGAGCTGGCCTGACGCACCGGCCGGACCGACGGCACCGGCCGACGACCCTCCCGACGACGCGCTGCCTGCGACGAGCGGACGGGCCGGGGCGACGGCGTCCGTGTCCGGCCCCCCGGCCTCGGCCTGCCCGGCCTCCTCCGCCGCGGCCGAGCCGCCGCGCGCGAGGTCCTTGTCGATGTTGGTGAAGAACTGCGTGGCCAGCCGCTTGGCGACCGAGGAGAGCATCCGCTGGCCCACCCCGCCGACCGGCCCGCCGACGGTGGCGTCGGCCGTCCAGGCCAGGTCGGTGCCGCCCTCGTCGGCCTGGCTCAGCCTGACCTCGACGTCGGCGTTGACCGTCCCGGGGCCGCCGGCGCCGGACAGCGAGAGCACGAAGCTCTCCGGCTCGGTCTCCTGCGAGAACACCGCCTCCCCGTCGTAGGTGCCCTTGATCGCGGCCACCCCGGCGGTCACGGTCATCGCGAACCTCCCGGGCCCGACCTCCCGCAGGCTCTGCGCCCCGGGCAGGCTGCGCTCCAGGACGCCCGCGTCGTGGAAGGCCTCCCAGGCGGTGGCCGGGTCGACGGACAGGTGGTTGGTGCCGGTGATCTGCATCGGGGTCTCCTCGGGGGTCAGGCGTGGGGGGTGGCGGCCGCGCCGTCGTCGGCCGCGGGCTCGTCGGCGTGCCGGCGGCGCAGCTCCCACAGGTCGTGCGGCGAGATGGGCATGCGGGTGATCGGGATGCCCTCGGCGTCCTCGATCGCCGAGGCGATGGCGGCCGAGGCGGGGATGGTGCCCGCCTCGCCGGCGCCCTTGATGCCCAGCGGGTTCAGCGGCGAGGGGGTCTCGAGGTGGTCGGTCTCGATCTGCGGCACCTCGGTGGCGAACGGCATGAGGAAGTCCATGAACGAGGCGTTCATCAGCTGTCCGTCCTCGCCGTAGGCCAGCTTCTCGTAAAGCGCCCCGCCGATGCCCTGGGCGACGCCGCCGTGGACCTGGCCCTCGACGATCATCGGGTTGAGCATCGGGCCGCAGTCGTGCACCACGCAGTAGCGCAGGACCGTGATGTCCGCGGTGTCGGGGTCGGTCTCGACGACGGCGGCGTGCATGCCGTTGGCGAAGGTCGTGCGCACCGGCGAGAAGAAGTCACTCTCCTCCAGTCCCGGGTGCTCCTCGTCGGCGATCGGCGGCTTGGTCTCGTCCACCTTGCCCCCGAACTGGGTGGCCGCCCGCGCGGTCTCGTCGAAGGCATACCGCAGGGGGTTGGCCAGCACCGCGACCATGGGGAGCGGGATCTGGGAGTCGGGCGCGCCCTTGACCTGCACGATCCCGTCGACGATCTCCAGGTCGTCGGGGTTGGCCTCCAGGGCGTCGGCGGCGATCTGCAGCGCGCGCTCCTTGACCTTGCGGGCGGTGAGCAGCAACGCGTTGCCGCTCATCACCGCGCCGCGCGAGCCCCACGTGCCGACCGAGTAGCTCATCCGCCGGGTGTCCCCCGTCGTGACGTGCACGTCCTCGACCTTGACGCCGAGCTCGTCGGCCACGATCTGGGCGAACACGGTCTGGTGGCCCTGGCCCTGCGTGGTCAGCCCGGTCGAGACGTTGACCCGGCCGTTGGTCTCGATCTCGATGTGCCCGCCCTCGTAGGGGCCGGCCCCCGTCCCCTCGACGTAGCAGGCCATCCCGATCCCGACCCGGCGACCCTGGGCCCGGGCCTCCTCGCGGTAGGCCTCGAAGTCGTCCCAGCCCACGAGCGCCTTGAGCTTGTCGAGGCTGGTCGGGAAGTCGCCGGAGTCGTAGATGCCCATCCGGCCGTCCTGCAGCACCATGCCCAGGTCCCAGGGGAACTCCTCGGGCTGGATGAAGTTGACCGAGCGCACCTCCGTGCGGTCCTTGCCCAGGCTGCGCGCTACCGCGTCGATCGTGCGCTCCATGAGGTATGCCGCCTGCGGGCGCCCCGCGCCGCGGTAGGGGGTGACGATGACCGTGTTGGTGTAGAGCGAGGTGTAGGTCACCGAGAAGTTGCGCATCCGGTAGGGACCGGGGATGTGCGTGGCGGTGTTGAGCGGCACGATGACGCCGTAGGGCAGGAACGCCCCGTGGTCGTGCCACAGCTGCACCTCCATCCCCAGGATCTGGCCGTCGTCGTCGAAGCCGACGCGCACGTGCTGCAGCTGCTGGCGCTCGTGCGCCGAGGAGATGAAGTGCTCGCGCCGGTCCTCGACCCACTTGACCTGGGTCTGCATCCGCATGGCCGCGGCGGCGACCGCGACGTCCTCGGGCCAGGGGTGGTTGATCTTGACGCCGAACCCGCCGCCCACGTCGGGTGCGACGACGTCGACCTTCGACAGCGGCAGGCCGAGCTTGGCGGCCAGCGCGGCCCGCAGGCCGGTCGAGGTCTGGGTGGAGGCGTGGACCTTCAGCCGGCCCTCCTCTGCGTCCCAGCGGGCCAGGATGCCCTTGCCCTCCATCGGCATGCAGGCGCTGCGCTCGATGTCGAGGTCCAGCTCGAGCACGTGCGGGGCCGCGGCGATCTGCCCGGCGGCGTCGCCGAGGTGCTGCTCGTAGTAGGCGCCGACGTTGCCGGGGGCCTCCTCGTGGACGAGGCGTTCGGCCGCGCGGGCGGCGGCGACGCCGACGACGGCGGGCCGCACGTCGTACTCCACCCGGACGCGCTGGGCGGCGTCCTCGGCGACGTAGCGGTCGGTGGCCACGATCATCACGATCGGCTGGCCGACGTGGTGGACGGCGTCGCGGGCCAGGGCGTAGCCGGTGACCGGGTGCTGGATGCTCGGGTGCGGGATGAGCATCGGCAGCGGGTCGGCCGCGGTGCCGGTCTCCTGCAGGTCCTCCCACGTCCAGACCGCCACGACGCCGTCGACGTCGATGGCCCCGGTGACGTCGATGTCGACGATCCGGGCGTTGGCGTGCGGGCTGCGGACGAACGAGGCGGCCAGGGCCCCGTGACCCAGGTCGTCCAGGTAGCGGCCGTCGCCGCGGACGAGCCGGGGGTCCTCGCGGCGCTGGACGCGCGAGCCGACGGTGCGGGTGCTCATGCCTGCTCCTCCCGCCGGATCTCGGCCGCCCGGCACACCGACTTGACGATGTTCTGGTAGCCGGTGCAGCGGCACAGGTTGCCGGCGACGGCCTCCCGGGCCTCCTCCTCGGTGGGGTCGGGGTTCTCGTCGAGGTAGGCGGTGACCGTGGTGATGAACCCCGGGGTGCAGAAGCCGCACTGCAGGCCGTGGCACTCCACGAACGCCTGCTGGACCGGGCCCAGCCCCCCGTCGGTGCCGCCGAGCCCCTCGACCGTGGTGATCTCCGAGCCCTGGGCGGTCGCGGCGAACATCAGGCACGCACGGACCGGCTGCCCGTCGAGCAGGACGGTGCAGGCCCCGCAGACGCCGTGCTCGCAGCCGACGTGGGTGCCGGTCAGGCCGAGGTCGTGACGGAGCGCGTCCGACAGCAGCCGTCGGCCGGGGACGCGGACGTGGTGCTCGGCGCCGTTGACCCGCAGGTAGACGTCGAGCAGCTCCTCGGGCTTCGCGTTGCCGCCGGCGGGGTCGAACGCCGCGCGGGGGACGGTGGTGACGACCCGGCCGCGGACGGAGTCGGAACGGTGCCGGGCCGGGGCGGGCGTGCCGGGCCCGTCGGTGGGGGTGCTCATGCGCTGACCTCCTGGTCGGGGGCGGCCGCGCCCGCGAGGGAGGACAGCAGCCGCTGGGTCTGGACGACGGCGAGGTGACGCCGGTAGTCGGCCGAGGCGTGGATGTCGTCGACCGGGTCGACGTGGGCGGCGACCGCCTCGGCGAGGGCGTCGGCCAGCCGCCGGTCGCGGACGTCGTCGAGGGAGGCTGCGCCGAGGACGGGGGTGAGGTCGAGGACGCCGGGGACCTCGCTGACCGAGACGTAGCCGGCGCGGGCCGCGCGGATGCGTCCGCCGCCGGTGCCGCCCGACGAGCCCGCGTCACCGGCCTCCTCGACCTGCACGGCCAGGGCCACGCCGGCGAGCGCGTAGTCGCCGTGCCGCCGGGCGATCTCGGTGAACCCGGTGCGCGTCCCCGCGGGGAACCGGCCGAAGCGCGCCTCGACGGCGATCTCGTCGTCGGCCACGCAGGACTCCATCGGCCCGACGAAGAACTCCGCGGCCGGGACGACCCGCTCGCCGCCGGCCGAGCGCAGCAGGACCGACCCGTCGGTGACCGCAAGGATCGTCGGCATCTCGCCGGAGGGGTCGGCGTGCACGATCGAGCCGACGGTCGTCCCGCGGTTGCGGATGGCGGGGTGGGCCACCCAGCTCAGCGCCTGCCGCAGCAGCGGCTGGGCCGTGCGGGCGGCCGAGTGCGACAGCAGGGCGGCGTGCCGCACGAGCGCCCCGACGACCACGGCGTCGTCCTCGACGGTGACGTGGTCCAGCCCGGGCACCCGGTTGAGGTCGACGAGGTGGGCCGGGTTGGCCAGCCGCATGTTGAGCACGGGGACCAGCGACTGCCCGCCGGCGAGCACCTTGGCGTCCGGGCCCAGCTCTGCCAGCAGGGCCAGGGCCTCGTCGAGGTCGGCCGGCGCGTGGTAGCCGAAGGGGGCCGGTTTCATCGGTCGATCACCTGTCCTGGGGTGCGGGGTCTGGGTCGGTGGTGCGCTGCTCGGGGTCGGTGCCGGGAGGAACGGAGGGTATGCGGTCGCGCCGGGCCGGGCGGGCGCACCCCCCGGGTCCCACGACCGGGCACGCGACCCGGCGGCGCGACCGCATACCCCGTCGGGGTGCGCGGGCCGGGTGCCCGGTCGGGCACCCGGCCCGCGAGGAGGTCAGCGACCGCGGGGCTGGTCGTCGTCCAGCGGGTCGACCTCGGTCGTGGGCCGGTCCTCCACGATGAGGTGTCCCTCGGAGGTGCGGCCCAGGATGCGGTGGCCGTAGAGCCCGTAGTCGTCGGCCAGGCCGAGGTTCTCCAGGTTCTGGTTGCCGGGCGGGTCGGCGAAGGTCGCGGTGCCCAGCTGGTCGTCCTTCATGGAGGCCGGCATGAGGGCGCGGACCAGGTGGTAGGCCGCGATCGTCACGATGGTGCCGAAGGCGATGCCGGCCAGGGAGAACGAGTCGCCGATGTTCAGCGAGGTGTCGCCGACGGCGATGATGATGCCGGCCGCGACGGGGACCAGGTTGATCGGCTTGGAGAAGTCGACCCGGTTCTCCACCCAGATCTTGGCGCCGAGCAGGCCGATCATGCCGTAGAGGACCACGGTGATGCCGCCGAGCACGCCGCCGGGGACGGCCGAGACGAGCGCGCCGAACTTCGGCGAGAGGCCGAAGAGGATCGCGACGAGGGCCGCGACGTAGTAGGCCGCGGTCGAGTAGACGCGGGTGGAGGCCATGACGCCGATGTTCTCGGCGTAGGTCGTGGTCGGCGAACCACCGACGGAGGTGGCCAGCATGGTGCCGATGCCGTCCGCGGCGACCGCCCGGCCCATGACCGGGTCGAGGTCGTGGCCGGTCATCTCGGCGACCGCCTTGACGTGGCCGACGTTCTCGGCGACGAGGGCGACGACGGCCGGGATCATCAGCAGGACGAAGGTCAGCTGGATGTCGGGCAGGTGCCAGCCGACGACGCCGGCGGCGTTGTCGGTGGCCGGCGGCAGGCCGAACCAGGGCGCCGAGACGACGCCGTCCCAGTTGACCCGGTCGTGCGTGTCGACCTCGCCGGTGCCCGCGTTGTAGGCGGTGATCGGGCCGGTGAGCACGTCGGCCAGCCAGGAGGCGACGTAGCCGAAGATCAGGCCGAGCAGGACCGAGACACGGCCCCAGAACCCGGGCAGCACGGTGGCGAGCAGGATGGTGACGACCATCGTCGCGAGCGCGATCCACTGGTCCTGCGGCCAGTAGATGTCGGCCACGACGGGCGCCAGGTTGAAGCCGATGAGCATGACGACCGCGCCGGTGACGACCGGCGGCAGGACCTTGGTCAGCGTGGCGGCGCCGACGAAGTGGATGAAGACACCGGTGATCGTCAGCACGACGCCGGCCACGAGGATGGCGCCGGTCACCTGCTGCGGCGTGCCGCCCTGGGCCATGACGGCCGCGACACCACCGACGAACGCCGCGGAGGTGCCGAGGTAGGAGGGCACCTTGCCCTGGACGATGAGCAGGAACGCGATGGTCGCGATGCCGCTCATCATGATCGCCAGCTGCGGGTTCAGGCCCATGATCAGCGGGAACACGAACGTGGCGCCGAACATCGCCACGACGTGCTGGGCCCCGAGGCCGATCGTCTTGGGCCAGCTCAACCGCTCGTCCGGGGCGACGACCGCCCCCGGCGCCGGGGTGCTGCCGTCCCCGTGAAGCTTCCAACCGAATGCCGACACTGCCGCTCCTTCGTCCGTGAGGCGGGTCACGGGCCACCGGCTCACCGGTGAGCACGCCTCTGTGACGCACGACACTAGGCCCGCTCGAGGTTCCGGTGAATCGGCACACTGTGACGTCTGCCTCGGGTCCCGTCGGGCACAGTCTGCCCGAGGGGGTATGCCGTGCCCGCCCGCCGCGCCGCAGGGTGGTGGCGTGGGGTGCTGCTGCACTCACCTGCGGGCCCGCGGACCGGCCGCCCCGGCCTGGCCGATCCTCTCGCGTGACGGCTTCGAGCCCCTCCCGGGGCCACAACTCGTCGGGCGAACCGCCGGGCGGGCCACATCGACACCCCCGGGCCAGCTCCGCTCAGTGGTGGTCGAGCTGGCGGGCCTGCAGGGCCAGCATGATGGCGAACCGCAGCCGGGGGTCGGTGGTGAACGGGCCCAGCATCCGCTCCAGCTTGCCGATCCGGTAGCGCAGCGAGTTGTAGTGGAAGTGCAGCGCCCGGGCGGTCGAGGCGACGTTGAGGTTGTTGTCCAGGAGCACGGTCAGGGTCGTGCGCAGGTCCTCGGCGTCCTCGGACCGGTCATCGGCCAGCGGACCGAGCGTCTCGGCGACGAAGCTGGCCAGCTCGGCCCGGTCCTCCACCTGCGACAGCAGCCGGAAGACACCGAGGGCGTCGAAGTGGGTGATCGCCCGGGCGCCGTGCAGCCGTCGGCCCACCTGGACGGCCTTGCGCGCCTCGGCGTAGGCCCGCGGCAGGTCGTCCAGGCCGGTGATCGTGCGGGAGACGCCGGTGGCGAACGCCCGCCGCCCGCCGCCGCCCCGCCCGTGGACCTGACCGGCCATGAGCCGGACGCGCTCCGTGACGCCGGCCGGGTCCAGCTCCTCGGGCACCCCCAGGAGCACGACGACCTCCTGGCTGAACCCGGCCACGGCGGCCGTCTCGTCGTCGGCGCCGGCCACCCGCTCCCAGGCGGCCCGGAACCGCTCGGGCAGCGTCCGCGAGACGGGGTCGTCGTCGGGCGCCTCCTCGGCCTCGGCGACGACGACGGCCAGGGGGCGGCGCAGGTCCCAGCCCAGCTCGGCGGCGTGGGCCGCGACCCGCTCGGCGTCCCCGGCCCGGCCGAGGAGCGCGTCGCGCAGGAAGTCGGCGCGGTACTTGCCCTCCACGGCCGCGACGGCCTGCTGCTTGGTGATCGCCAGGGCGGCCGCGGTCGTGGCCTGCCCGACGACGTGGTTGTCCTCGGCGGTGAACGGGTCCTCGCGCAGCAGGACCAGCCGGCCCAGGTCGGCCCGGCCGCCGGTGACCCGGGCGACCAGCCGGTGGACACCGTCGAAGTCGACCGAGACGCCCGGCACCTCGGTCTCGACGACGAACCGGCCGGTGGGGTCGAACCCGGGCAGGTCGGCCCACCGGGCGGGCAGCTCGCCGGCGTGGGCGAGCACCCGCCCGTCCATCGTCGTCACCAGCGCCGTCCGGGCCAGGTGGCGCACGACCCCCTGGCAGACCTGGTCGAGGTCCCCGCCCTCGATGACGACGCCGACGAGGTCCTGCAGCACCTGCTCGGCCCGGGCGAGGGTGTCGGCCCGGCGGTTGATGACGATGGTGAGCACCTGGTTGATGACGTCGTCGAAGCCGAGGTCTTCGGGGATGGTCACCACCGGGAAGCCGCGCCGGTCGGCCTCCGCGAGCGCCTCGGCAGGCAGCTCGTCGACGTAGCGGGCCAGCTTGATCGCCAGCCCGGCCAGCCCGTGGTCGTCGAGGTCGCCGATCCACTGCGCCATGTCCGACTCGACGTGGGCCCGCAGGGGGTATCCGGTCGTCAGGAGCAGCTCCCGCTGGCGGACCCAGGGCAGCACGTCGGGGACCTCCATGACGTTGACGCTGCCGACGACCCGGTCGAGGCCGTCGCCGCCGGCCAACAGCTTCGACCCCTGCATGACCGGCAGGGCGAGCACCTCGTGGACCGACATGCCCGAGGGCCCAGGGGACGGCGGCACGGGCGAGAGTTGACGATCCATGCCCGGATCGTTGTCATTTCTGACCGGCACCGCAAGTGCCGACCGCTGAATACTGTGGCGCAATGCCGACCGCCAGCGCCGTCGCGCCCCTCGCCCGGCCGGGACGGACCGTCCGCCCGGCCGCTGCGGCGACCCTGCGCCCGGCCGCGGCATCGACCCTCGCGCCCGCCTGGCTGCACGGCACCCCCGGCCCGGCCCAAGTGGTCGCGGTCTTCGACGTGGCCGTCTACCTGCGGCGCGGCCAGGACGTCCTGCCGCTGCTGGCCCCCGAGGCGCTGGCGCTGCCGGGCGGCCTGCGGGTCGCCGACGGGGCCGACCTCGACGTCCTGGGGCTGACGGTCGGCGACGAGGTGAGCGTGGGGCACGGCCAGGTGGTGGCGCGCGCCGGCGGGCTCGTCGTCCGCCGGACCTGGCGCCCGCAGCGGGTGCCGTCGGCCGACCTGTCCCCCGACGCCCGCGCCACCGCCCTGGCCGCGATCGCCGGCCGCACGCGCATCGAGGACGACCTCGGGCCCGTGCTGGCCGACCTGGCCACCGGGCTCGTCGCCGACCTCGGGCGCACGCCCGACGGGCAGCTCGTCGGTCACGGGACGCCGCGCCCCTCCCCCGTCCGCAGCCTCGTCGGGCTCGGCCCCGGCCTGACGCCCGCCGGCGACGACGTGCTCTGCGGGGTGCTGCTCGGCCTGCGCGCCACCGGCGACGAGCAGGCCCGTTCCGCCCTCGAGCGCGAGGTCACCCCCCTGCTGGGCCGCACCACCGCGCTGTCGGCCACCCTGCTGGGCCGCACCACCGCACTGTCGGCCACCCTGCTGCGCCACGCTGCAGCGGGGTATGCCGTCCCGCCCCTCGTCGCGCTCCTGCGCGCCTGGCACGCCGGGGCTGACGAGCACCGGCTGGCCGCCCTGGCCGTCGAGGTGGCCGCCGTCGGCCACACCTCCGGCGCCGCCCTCCTGCTGGGGCTGGCCACGGTGCTGGCCCCGCCGCATACCCCCCTGCCCATCCCAGACCCGGCCGCCGCACCGGCGGTCGGACCTCCGAGAGGAACGTCGTGACTGATTCGGTCGAGATCCGTCGTGGTGTCTACCACGACTCCGTGACCCTGATGCAGGTGTCCCAGCGGGTGCGCACGGCACCCGGCGTGCAGGACGCGCTCATCGGCATGGGCACCGAGCTCAACCTGGGGCTCATGCGCGACGTCGGCTTCGACGTCCCCGCCGAGGCCGGCCCGAACGACCTGGTCGTGGCCCTGCGCGGGGACGACGAGACCGCCGTCGCCGCAGGCCAGGACATGCTGACCGCCGTGCTGGCCGAGCTGCACGACCGCTCCCGCGCCCAGGGCTCGACCACCGAGGTCGCCCCGCGCACGGTCGGCTCGGCCGCCCGGCGCGGCTCGGCCGGGATCGCGCTGGTGAGCACGCCCGGGCAGTACGCCGCGCTGGACGCCCTCGACGCGGTGAACGCCGGCCTGTCCGTGATGCTCTTCAGCGACAACGTGCCCCTGGAGGAGGAGATCGCGCTCAAGGACGCCGCGGCCGCCCGCGACGTGCTCGTCATGGGCCCCGACTGCGGGACGGCCGTCGTCAACGGGGCCGCGCTCGGCTTCGCCAACGTCGTGCGACCCGGGCAGATCGGCATGGTCGCCGCCTCGGGCACCGGGGCCCAGCAGGTCATGTCGCTGCTCGACCTCGCCGGCGAGGGGATCAGCCACTGCCTCGGCCTCGGCGGACGCGACCTGTCGGCCGAGGTCGGCGGCCGGTCGGCCAAGCAGGCGCTGCGCGCGCTGGCCGCCGACGAGGCCACCGAGCACGTCGTCATCGTCTCCAAGCCGGCCGCCGAGGAGGTCGTCGGCGAGTTGGAGACGCTGGCCGACGAGCTGGGCGTGTCCGTCACCTGGGCCACGCTCGGGCGCGGCCGCCCGGACCTGACCGCGGCGACCGAGCAGACGCTGCGCGACGCGGGGGCGCAGGTGCCGGAGAGCTGGCCGTCGTGGGGGGCGGACGGGGAGGCCTCGGGCGCCTCGGGGTCGGCCGGCCACCTGCGCGGTCTCTTCTGCGGCGGGACCCTGGCCGACGAGGCGATGATCATTGCCGAGGACGTCCTCGGTCCGGTCGCCTCCAACATCCCGCTCGAGGGCGCCCCGCACGTGTCCGGGCACGACACCCTCACCGGCCACGCGGTCGTCGACTTCGGCGAGGACGAGATGACCCAGGGCCGGGCCCACCCGATGATCGACCCGTCGCTGCGGCTGGAGAGCATCCGGGCCCAGGGCGCCGACCCCACCTGCGGGGTCCTGCTCCTCGACCTCGTGCTCGGCCACGGCTCCCACCCCGACCCGGCGGGCGACCTGGCCGCCGCGGTCGGGCAGGCCCGCTCCGCGGCCGAGACCGACGGGCGGACGCTGCCGGTCGTCGTCTCCCTCGTCGGCACGGAGTCCGACCCGCAGGGGCTGCAGCGCTGCGCCGAGGCCCTCACCGCCGTCGGCGCCTCGATCTTCACGTCCAACGCCGCCGCCACCCGCGCGGCCCTGGCCCACCTCGGAGGTACCCGATGACCACCCCGCACGACACCCCGCTGCGCGGCCTGCTGCAGACCGAGCCCGCCGTCGTCACCGCCGGCGCCGAGCTGTTCGCCCAGGAGCTGCGCGACCAGGCCGTCCCCGTGAGAGAGGTCGAGTGGCGGCCCCCGATGGACGGCACCGCCGAGGCCCTCGCCACCGTCCTGGCCGACCCGCGGCTGGCCGAGGCCAACGCCCGGGCTCTGGAGCTGATCACCTCCGCCGAGGCCGAGCTGGTGCGGGTGGCCCCGGCCAGCGAGGTGCTGGACCTCAAGCCCGGCGAGTTCCTGCACAGCGGTCCGCCGCTGACCTGGGACCGCGCCTCCGGCCCGATGCGGGGCGCCCTCATCGGCGCGATGCTCTTCGAGGGGCTGGCCGCGACCCCCGAGGAGGCCGAGGAGAAGCTCGCCGGACCGGACATCACCCTCGCCCCGTGCCACAGCCGCGGCGCGGTCGGTCCGATGGCCGGGGTCATCTCCCCCTCCATGTGGCTCTTCGAGCTGCGGGACCCGGTGCACGGCAACGTCTCCCACTGCTCGCTCAACGAGGGCCTGGGCAAGGTGCTGCGCTACGGCGCCTACTCCGAGGAGGTCATCACCCGGCTGGAGTGGATGCGCGACGTGCTCGGGCCGGTGCTCGCCGAGGCCGTGGAGCGGCACGGGCCGGTCGACGTCAAGGCCTACCTGCCGCAGATGCTGCAGATGGGCGACGAGGGCCACAACCGCAACCGCAGCGCCACCCTGATGTTCCTGCGCGACCTGCTGCCGCACATCGTGGGCCAGGTCGGCGAGCGCAGCCAGGACGACGTCGCCGAGGTGTGCCGCTTCGTCGGCGCCAACGACCACTTCGCGCTCAACCTCGTCATGCCGGCCTGCAAGCTGGCGATGGCCGCGGCCAAGGACATCCCCGGCTCCTCGGTCGTGGTGACGATGGCCCGCAACGGCACCGACTTCGGCATCCAGCTGGCCGGCACCGGCGACGCCTGGTTCACCGCCCCGGCGGACACCCCCGAGGGGCTCTTCCTGGGGAGCTTCGGCCCGGAGGACGCCAACCCGGACATCGGCGACTCGGCGATCACCGAGACCGCCGGCATGGGCGGCTTCGTCATGGCCGCCGCCCCGGCGATCGTGCGACTGGTCGGCGGCGACGTCGACTTCGCCCTCACGACGACCCGCACGATGTACGAGATCACCCTCGGCGAGCACCCCTCGCTGCAGATCCCGATCCTGGAGTTCCGCGGCGCCCCCATCGGCATCGACGCCGTCGCGGTCGCCCGCACCGGTGTCCTGCCGCAGATCAACACCGGCATGGCCGGCAGGGTCGCCGGCACCGGCCAGGTCGGCGCCGGCCTGGTCAACCCCCCGGCCGACGTGTTCGTCCAGGCGCTCACCGCCCTGGCCGAGCAGGTCCCCGCCTCCGCCTGACCCGACCACGTCGCGCGCCGGGTCCTCTGTCCCGGCGCGCGACGGCATAAACCCACCCCCGTCGACGACGACGTCCCGAGAGGTCCTCCATGTCCACGACCAGCCCCGCCCCCGTCCGCTACGGGCTCGACGACCGGCCGCCGCTGAGACGGGCGATCCCGCTCGGCCTGCAGCACGTCATGGTGATGATGGCCAGCAACGTGACCATCCCGGTCATCCTGGCCACCGCCATCGGCGCCAGCCCCGAGGACACCGCCTTCCTCGTCCAGGTCGCGCTGCTCGTCGCCGGCATCTCCACGCTCGTGCAGACGCTGGGCATCGGCCCGGTCGGCGCGCGCCTGCCGATCGTGCAGGGCACCAGCTTCGGCTTCCTCGTCGTCTCGATCCCGCTGGCCCAGCAGTACGGTCTCGCGGCGGTCTTCGGCGGCGCGCTCTTCGCCGGCCTGGTCCAGGTGCTCTTCGGCGCGGTCTTCAGCCGGATCCGCCGGTTCTTCCCGCCGCTGGTGGCCGGCATCGTCGTGCTCGTCATCGGCATCGGCCTCATCCCCACCGGCATCCAGCTGTTCGCCGGCGGCGCCGGCTCGGAGGACCTGGGCTCGGTGCGCAACTTCGGGGTGGCCACGTTCGTGCTCGTCGCGATCCTCGTGCTCTACCGCTTCGGGCGCGGGTTCGTCGGCGCCGCGGCGGTGCTCATCGGCATCGTCGCGGGGTATGCCGTCGCCTCCGGCCTCGGGATGGTCGACTGGGGCCGGGTCGGCTCCGCGGCGTGGTTCTCGGTGCCGCAGCCGCTGCAGTTCGGGCTGGAGTTCCCCGCCGCCGCGCTCATCGCGATGGGGGCGATGGCCGTGGCCACCTCGATCGAGACCGTCGGCGACATCTCGGCCCTGACCAAGGCCGGCGACCAGCGGCAGCCGACGACGAAGGAGATGCGCGGCGGCCTCATGGGCGACGGTGTCGGCACGGCGATCGCGGCGCTGTTCAGCGCGCTGCCGAACACCTCGTTCTCGCAGAACGTCGGGCTCGTGGCGTTCACCGGCGTGATGAGCCGGTTCGTCGTGACGGTCGGGGCGATCTTCCTCGTGCTGTCCGGCTTCGTGCCCAAGCTGGCGATGGTCATCGCCGTCATCCCGGCCTCGGTCATCGGCGGCGCGGCGGTGGTGATGTTCGGGATGATCATCTCGGCCGGCATCAGCCTGCTGACCACGCGGCCGCTCACCCAGAACGACCTCATCATCATCGCCGTGTCGGTCGTCGTCGGGCAGGGCTTCGCCTGGCGGCCGGAGATCGCGGCCAACCTGCCGGAGAACGTCGCCGCGCTGATGACCTCCGGCATCGTGCCGGCCGCCGCGATCGCGATCGTGCTCTACTCGATGAAGCCCGCCGAGGAGCGGCTGCTCGACGTCGACATGCCGTTGGCCGGGCAGTTCGCCGAGGACCAGGAGGACGACCGATGAGCACCACCCCCCTGCACGAGCTCGGGCTCGTCGAGCTGCAACGGCGGCTGCACGCCCGCGAGGTGAGCGCCCGGGAGGTCGTCGAGGACCACCTGGCCCGGATCGAGGCCGTCAACCCGGTCGTCAACGCGGTCGTCACCCTCGAGGCCGAGCGGGCCCTGGCGGCGGCCGACGAGGCCGACCGCACGGCCGCCGGCGGGGGCGCGCTGGCGCCGCTGCACGGCATACCGATGACGCACAAGGACACCCTGGCCACCCGGGGGATCCGGACGACGATGGGCTCGCCGGTGCTGGCCGACCAGGTGCCCGAGCACACCGACCTCATCGTCCAGCGGCTGTGGGACGCCGGGGTGATCGCCACGGGCAAGAACAACGTGCCCGAGTTCGCCGCCGGGTCGCACACCTTCAACCCGATGTTCGGCGCGACCGGCAACCCCTACGACCCCGAGCGGTCGGTGGGCGGGTCCTCCGGCGGGGCCGCGGCGACGCTGGCGACCCGCATCCAGGCGCTGGCCGACGGGTCCGACATGGGCGGCTCCCTGCGCAACCCGGCCGCCTGGTGCAACGTGGTCGGGCTGCGGCCCAGCCCGGGGGTCGTGCCGATGGTGCCGGCGCCGAACCCGGACGCGACGCTGAGCCGCAACGGGCTGATGGCCCGCTCGGTCGACGACCTCGCGCTGGGGATGTCCGTCGTCGCCGGTCCGCACCCGGCGAGCTCGTTGCACAGCCCCGTGGCGCCGGAGGCGTTCGCGGCGCTGCTGGACGACGAGGGCCCGGCCGACCTGACCGGCGTGCGCGTCGGGGTGAGCGTCGACCTGGGCGTCGGCGTGCCCGTGGCCCCCGAGGTGCGGCGGGCCGTACTGGAGCAGGCCGAGGTGCTCGCCTCGCTGGGCGCCACCGTCGAGGAGTCGGCACCGCGGCTCGTCGACGCCGACGAGGTGTTCGACGTGACCCGGGCCTTCGACATGGCCACCGGGCTGCGGCGCATCGTGCTGGAGCACCTGGACGACGGCATGGTCAAGGACGACGTCATCTGGAACGTCCGGCGCGGTCTGGAGCTGAGCGCGGAGCAGCTGATGTCGGCCGCCGAGGCGCGGGGGCGGCTGGACGCCGCGGTGCGCGAGTGGTTCGACGGGTGGGACCTGCTGCTCACCCCGACGGTGCAGGTCATGCCGTTCCCGACCGAGAAGAGGTGGCCGCGGGAGATCGACGGGGTGGAGCTGGAGACCTACGTGGAGTGGATGCGCTCCTGCTCGGTCGTCTCGGCCACCCGGTGCCCGGCGGTGTCGGTGCCGGGCGGGTTCGTCGACGGGCTGCCGGTGGGGCTGCAGCTGGTCGGGGCGCCGTGGTCGGACGACCGGCTGCTGCGGCTGACGAGGGTCTACGAGCGGGCGACGAGGTTCGCCGAGCAGGCGCCCCGGCTGTGAGCTGAGCCGCCCGGACGCCGCCGGTCACAGGCACTGTCAGCCGGTTCTTGACCGGCGCGGCGACGTTTTCCCTGGTCGCGTCCCCGTCACCTGTCAAGAACCGGCCGAGAGTGGGGCGCGCCCGCGTCCGCCGGCTGTCGGCCCCGCGTCGAGCACCCTCCCGTGAGGTGTCATCCGGCCCACGCCCGGACCGGGACACGGCAGCGCCCCCGCACCGGACAGGTGCGGGGGCGCTGCTGGGCTCGAGCCCGTACTTAGCCGGGGGACCTCAGTCGGCCGGCGGCAGGTAGCCCGTCGGCTCCTCGCCCAGGTCGACGATCGCGGCCACGGGGCCACCACCCTCGGGCCCCTGGTGGGCGGCCGACACGGAGACGAACACGGCCGGATCGCCGGTCACGGCCGCGGTCACGCCGCCGACGGCCGCCTTGATCTGGCGGTGCCAGTGCACGTCGGAGTCGTCGAGCATGGCGTTGCGCCGGCCCAGGACCTTGCCGTCGCCGCTGGCCTCGCACTTGAGGAAGACGTTGACCAGCCGACCACCGATGTCGTCGCGGTGCGGGCGGTCGGGCAGCTCGAGCCCGGCGTCCTTGATCGCGTTCCAGATGCCGTCCTGGTCGAGCGCGTGCTCCATCACCGAGTGCCCGATGCGGTAGCGCCCGCCGACCCCCTTGGCGTTGCCGACGACGACCACCTGGGCCCGGTCCAGCTCGACGCCGGAGGAGCAGGACGCGACGGCGGAGTACTTGCTGCGGTCCTTCATGATGTCCGCGTCGGACAGGTCGGTGACCTCGCCCAGCGCCTTGGCGATGCCCAGGCCGGTCGTGCCGTTGGACACGTCCATCGAGGTCAGCGTGTCGTCGGTGAAGACGTCCTCGCCCCGGCTGTGCGCGTCGCGGATCGTGTCGATCGTCAGCAGCGGGGTCTTGGTCTGCACGTAGTGCACGTCCGCGGTGTCGGTGATCCCGGCCTTCTCCATGGCGACCTTCACCGCGTCGGCGACCTTGTCGACCATGCCCATGTGCCCGATCTCCTCGGGCAGGATCGGCTCGCTCATCGCCATGCCGACGGTCAGCCGCGGCTCGTCGGTGGCCTCGACGGAGGCCGGGTCGACGGTGGCGAAGATCGTCGCGTGGGGGCTGATGACGCCGTCGGTGCCGCCGGACCAGACGATCGGGATCTGCCTGACCTTCTCCTGGTCGACGCCGCGCGCCATGAGGGCCTCGCGGAACGCCCGGTCGGCGATGATGCGGGTGTAGTCGTTCACCCCGCCGTTGCCCTCGGTCTTGCCGATGATGGCCAGCACCCGGTCGGCCTGGAGCACGCCGTCGTCGAGCAGCCGGGTGAACTCGCTGGCGTCGCTGACGGAGTGGATCGGGACCTTGCGTACCTCGATGGGGTCGGGCATGCCGCACACCTTCCTCGTGAATGGTCGGAACGGGTGCCGCCGCGACCGCCGGGGACGCCTCGGGTGGACGACCTCGGGGTATGCAGCACCGCTGCACCCAGGCTAGGCGCGGGACGGCCGGACGCCTGTCGGCAAGAGTTGCCAGAAATCCGGGGGTAACCCGATGACACCTTGTGAGCGCGGTCACGTCGGCCGACCTGCTTGGGTGGGGACCAGACCCGGAACGAGCCGACGAAGGAAGCAGGGAGCGGCGATGACCGACCCGACCCAGGACCACCGCGACGCGCCCGAGGGGGCCGGCGCGACGGCATACCCCCAGGAGCGGCCGGGACCGCTGTCCGGCACGGTCGTCATCGACCTGACCCGCGCGCTGGCGGGGCCGCACGCGGGGATGATGATGGCCGACCTGGGGGCGCGGGTGATCAAGGTGGAGACGCCCGGGACCGGTGACGACACCCGTTCGTGGGGGCCGCCGTTCGTGCCGGGCTCAGACGGGGCGGACGTGGCGACGTACTTCCTGTCGTGCAACCGCAACAAGGAGTCGGTCGCCCTGGACCTGAAGTCCGACGACGGGCGGGCGGTGCTGACCGAGCTGGTGCGCCGGGCCGACGTGCTCATCGAGAACTTCCGTCCCGGCACGCTCGACCGGCTCGGGTTCGCCCCCGACCACCTGGCCGAGCTCAACCCGCGCCTGGTGGTGCTGTCGATCTCCGGGTTCGGCCACGACGGACCCGAGGGCGGGCGCGCCGGCTACGACCAGATCGCCCAGGGCGAGGCCGGGCTGATGTCGCTGACCGGCTCCGGCCCGGACGACCCGCAGCGGGTGGGCGTGCCGATCGGCGACCTGCTCTCGGGCATGTACGGCGCCTACGGGGTGCTGGCCGCCCTGCTGGAGCGGGAGCGGACCGGCCGCGGGCAGGTCGTGCGGACCTCGCTGCTGGCCTCGATCGTGGGGGTGCACGCCTTCCAGGGCACCCGGTGGACCGTGGCGCACGAGGTGCCGGCGGCGCAGGGCAACCACCACCCCTCGATCGCGCCGTACGGGCTGTTCCACTGCGCCGACGGGGCCGTGCAGGTCGCCTGCGGCAACGAGAGCCTGTGGCGGCGGCTGTGCACCGAGTTCGACCTCGATCCCGAGGCCGAGGGGATGCGGACCAACGGCGAACGGGTGGCCAACCGGCAGCGGGTGATCGAGGTGCTGGAGGAGGCCTTCGCGGACCTCCCCGGCGAGGAGCTGCTCGCGCGGCTGGCCGCGGCCGGCGTGCCCTCGGGCCGGGTGCGCACCCTGCAGGAGGTCTACGAGTGGGACCAGACCCGCTCCCAGGGGCTGCTCGTCGACGTCGACCACCCCACCCTCGGGCCGGTCCAGCTGCCCGGGCCGCCGCTGCGCTTCTTCGCCCCCGACGGCACCGAGACCACCCCCACCGAGCACGCCAGCCCGCCGCTGCTCGACGAGCACGGACCCGCCGTCCGCGCCTGGCTGCAGGAGGGCTGAGATGGCCCGGCTCAGCGCCCGCGACGTGCTCACCGCCGTCCTCGACGAGGGCAGCTTCGTCTCCTGGGACACCGAGCCGGAGCAACCGGACCTCGGGCCAGGGTATGCCGCCCAGCTGGCCCGGGCGCGCGAGCGCAGCGGGGTGGACGAGGCCGTGCTCACCGGCGAGGGCCGGCTGGACGGTCGCCGGGTGGCCGTGGCGGCCGGGGAGTTCTCCTTCCTGGCCGGGTCGATCGGGTCGGCCGCCAGCGAGCGCATCACCCGGGCGTTGGAGCGGGCCACGGCCGAGGGCCTGCCGATGCTCGCCTCGCCCTCCTCGGGGGGCACCCGGATGCAGGAGGGCACGCCCGCGTTCGTGCAGATGGTCAAGATCGGCCAGGCCGTCGCGGCGCACCGACGGGCCCGGCTGCCCTACCTGGTCTACCTGCGCGACCCCACGACCGGCGGCGTGCTCGCCTCGTGGGGCTCGCTGGGCCACCTGTCGATCGCCGAGCCGGGGGCGCTCATCGGCTTCCTCGGGCCGCGGGTGCGCGAGATCATCCACGGCGAGCCCTTCCCCGAGGGGGTCCAGGTCGCCGAGAACCTCGCCCGCCGCGGCGTCATCGACGGCGTCGTCCCGCTGGAGGGCCTGCGCCGGGTGGCCATCGACGCCCTGCGGGTGCTGGCCGGGGAGCAGGCGCCCACCGGCGAGCACGGCACCGAGCCCGACCTGGACGAGCTGTCCGCCCGGCCGGCCTGGACGTCGGTGCAGGCCACCCGGCGGGCCGACCGGCCCGGGCTGCGCGAGCTGCTGCACCACGGGGCCGAGGTCTTCATCCCGCTGCGGGGCACCGGCTCGGGCGAGTCGGACCTGACCGTCATCATGGGCCTGGCCCGGTTCCCCGGGTTCTCCTGCGTGCTCGTGGGCCAGGACCGCAAGGCCCAGCGGGAGGCCTACCTGGGCCCCGGGGCGCTCCGGGTGGCCCAGCGCGGCTTCCAGCTCGCCGAGGAGCTCGGCCTGCCGCTGCTCACCGTCATCGACACCCCCGGTGCCGACCTGTCCGTGGAGGCCGAGCACGGTGGGATGGCCGGGGAGATCGCCCGGTGCCTGGCCGCCCTGGCCACCGTCGAGGTCCCCGTCGTCTCCGTCGTCCTGGGCGAGGGCACCGGCGGCGGCGCGCTGGCGCTCATGCCGGCCGACCGGACCGTCTGCGCCGAGCACGGCTGGATCGCCCCGCTGCCGCCCGAGGGCGCCAGCGCCATCGTCCACCGCACCGGCGACCGCGCCCCCGAGATGGCCCAGCTGCACCGCATCCGCTCCGTGGACCTGCGCGCCACCGGCGTCGTCGACGAGATCGTCGCGGAGCACCCGGACGCGGCGCAGGAGCCGGCGGACTTCTGCCGCCGGATCGCCGGGGTGACCGGGGCCCACCTGCGGGAGCTGCTGGCGGTGCCGCAGGAGGAGCGGCTGCGGGCCCGGCACGAGCGCTACCGCTCGGTCTGAGCGGGGAGCTCAGCGCAGGTCGTCGAGCGTGTCCGCCTCGTCCGGACCCTTGTCGTCCCGGTAGCGCAGCACCCGCGCGAACCGCAGCGCGATCCCGCCGGGGTAGCGGCGCGAGGTCTGGACCGCGTCGTAGGCGATCTCGACCACCTGCTCGGGGCGCACGTGCACGACATACCCGTCGCGGTGGGTCTCCAGGGCAAGGAAGCGTTCGGTCTGCCACTCCAGCAGGGCGTCGGTCATGCCCTTGAAGGTCTTGCCGACCATGACCAGCTCGTCGGTGCCCGGGCGACGGGCGGCGAGGTGGATGTTGGAGAGCTTGCCGCTGCGGCGGCCGCTGCCCCACTCGACGCCGACGACGACGAGGTCGGCCGTCCGGCGGGGCTTGACCTTGACCCAGCCGGCGCCGCGACGCCCGGCCGCGTAGGGGGCGTCCGGGTCCTTGACGACGACCCCCTCGTGGCCGGCGGCGAGGACCTGCTCGAAGAAGGCGGTCGCCTCGTCCTCGGCGCTGGTGACGACCCGGGGCACGACGAGGTGGGGCGCGAGCTCGTCGAGGACCGACCAGCGGACGTGGGCCGGCTCGTCGACCAGGTCGCGGCCGTCGAGGTGGAGCACGTCGAAGAGGAAGGTCGTCACGGGTGTCCGTTGCGCGAGCGTCCCGGGGTCGGCGCTGCTGGCCGTCCGCGCGCTGGTGACCTGGAACGGGTGCGGCCGCCCGTCGGGGTCGAGGGCGATGACCTCGCCGTCGAGGACCGCCGTGTCCGCCGGCAGCCCCAGGATCGCGTCGACGACCTCGGGGAGCCGGTCGGTGATCTCGTCGAGGGAGCGGGTGAAGAGGCGCGCCGGCACCTCGGCGGCCCGGTCGAGGTGGACCTGCAGGCGGATGCCGTCGACCTTGGTGTCCACCGCGACAGGGGTGCCGGGGTCGCGCCGGTGGGTGAGCGCGGCGGGGACGTCGGGCTCGGAGCCGGCGAGCATCGGGCGCAGCGGCCGGCCGACCTCGAGGCGGATCTCGGCGAGAGCCTCCTCGCCGTGAAGGAGGGCAGCGGCGGCGACCGGGCCGGTGAAGCCCGCCAGCATGACGGCGCGGCGGACGAGGGTCTCGGGCACGTCGGCGGCCCGGGCCACCGCGGGCAGGAGGACCCCGTCGGAGGCTCCCTGGCGCAGCTCGCCGGTGATCAGCCCGACGAGCCAACGCTGCTCGTCGGCGGTGGCGCGGCCGAACAGCGCGGCGACCGCGGCCGAGCGGGCGGCCGCCGACCCGGGCCCGGCGAGGCCGGCCATCCGGGTGAGCAGCTCGTCGACCTCGAGGACCTTCAGGTCGGGCTCCTCGGCTGGGGCGGGCAGGTCGCGCAGCCCCCGGTAGCCGACGCCGACGGTGCGCTGCGGCAGGGTGCCGGCGAGGTAGTCGGCGGTGATGCGGACCAGGCGTTCGCGGTCGCCGGGCGGGAGGTCCTCGGACGCACGGTCGTCCTCGCGGTCGGTGACCCCCGCCGCCTCGCGCAGCGTCCGTGCGAGCTCGTCCACCTTGGCCAGCCGCGACCGGGTGGCGGCGACGGCGGCGGAGGTCTCGATCACCCGGGACAGCCGCATGGCAGCAGTGTGCCCCAGACCGGACGATCATGACCGAACGTTGACCAACTCCATACCCTGCCTTTGCCTGTTCCGCAGTAGCGTCGTGGCACGGCCTGACGCGGAGGCGGGTGGTGCACCACCCTTCATCCCCGCCCCTTCCCCGCGCATGGTCGGCACGGACGTCGCCGGGGCGTGGCACTCACCCAGGCTGCGGCCCCGTCGAGTCGGGGGACGGACGTCCGTGCGAGAGGGCGCGCCTCTTCGTCACGGGCGGGGCGCGCCCTCCTGGGGTGCCCTCGCTCGGGTCCGACGACGGCGTGACCGGCTCCGCACAAGGGAGCCCGTCCACGGCGCTGCGCTCAGTCCTTGCCGGCCGCCACCGAGTGCGTCTCGAGGAACTCCTCCAGGATCGTGGCCAGGCGCACGGGGGTCTCGTACATGGGGTAGTGGCCCGCGTTGCGCACGACGACCACGGTCGAGCTCGGGTGCAGCCGGGCCCAGGTCTGCCGCACGCCCTCCTCGGTCACGGCGGGGTCGTGCTCACCGACGACGGCGAGCGCCGGGACCCGGTCCACCGGCACGTCGGCCGCGTGGTCGGTGTCGGCCCACGCGGAGAGGTAGGCGGCGAAGGCCTCCTCGTCGCTGTGCCCGCGGCTGTGCCGCACGATGCGGTCGATCCACCAGGCGGAGAGCCGGTTGCCGGTGGTCAGGTCGACGATGGTCTCGCGGGCGGTGTCGTCGGCGGCGGCGCTCTCGAAGAGCTGGCGTCCATCCTCGTCGAACGGCGTCCCGGACGCAGGGACCGGGTTGATGCCGACGATCGCCTCCACCCGGTCGGGGGCCAGGGCCAGCACCCGCTGGATCGCGCTGCCGCCCATGGAGTGGCCGACGAGGGAGAACGTCTGCACGCCGAGGTCGTCGGCGAGCTCGAGGACGTCGGCCGCGATCTGGTCGATCGTGTAGGGGCCGCCGGACCCACGCCGTTCCCCGTAGCCGCGGTAGTCCATGAACTCGTAGCGGAAACGCTCGGTGTCCAGGGCGTCGAGGAAGCCCGGGCCCCAGCCCGTCGACGAGCCGAACCAGCCCGGCAGGCAGATGACGGTGCGCGGGCCGCGGCCCACTTCGTGTGCGGTGTCGACCGAGGTGTCTTCGTTGACGATCATGATCCGAAACTACGCTCCGTCGTCTCCGGGGGGACATCGGGGTGGGGTATGCCGTGCAGGCACCCGGGCACCCAGGCACCCAGGCACCCGGGCACCCGGGCACCACCCCCGTCATCTCGTGCGGTCAGGTGCTGGGCGGTGGCCCCCGTCGGCTCGCACGACGATCTCTGGCCCCTCACCGGGCCACAATCGGTCACGCCACCGGCGGCGACAGCGCCGCGTGCGCCGGGCAGTCCGGCCCGCAGGGTGTCAGCGTCCCCGTCCACCCCCGGGCGGCCAACGTCCGGGCCACGTCGACCGCCAGGTCGCATGGCGTCTGGTCCAGCTCCAGGTAGGTCATCCGCAGGGTCACCTCGCCCCGCGCCGCGGCCCGGCGGTCGCGCCGACGGTCGCCGTGGAACTGCTCCCCCGCGTGCCAGACCAGACCGTCGACCTCGAGGTTGACGCCGTACTGGCGGTTCTTGAGGTCCGTGCGCGTGCTGTCCTCCTCCCGCGCCTGTCGCTCGAAGGCCGGCAGCCCGTGGGGCTCCTGGACGCGGGTGACGTACCAGACCTCCGGGAGGCTCTCGGCCCCCTCGCCGATCTCGCCGAACGCCAGCCGCAGCTCTCGCCCCCATCGGTGCGCCCGACGCGCCGACAGCTCCTCGAGCAGGGCCGCCTGGGTCGCGGACCGGCGCTGGCAGGCCCGCGCGGCCAGGGCCACCGCGTCGTCGAGCGTGCCGTTCCGCCGGTCGGCCAGGTCGATGACCGTCTGGGCCAGCCGCGTCACGGGGAACCCGTCGACCGTTCTCGTCAGCAGTCGCCGCCGCCGGGTCACCTCCACCCCCTCGACGGGCGTGGGGTGCCGGCCCTCGGGCACGCCGACCGTGATGGTGGCCGGCTCGTGCGTGGTCAACCGCCAGACGTGGGCCGCTGCGTCCATCGCCAGGCAGGCTCCGTCGCCGCACCGCAGCAGGGCGGCCCATGCGCGCACCTGCCAGGTGATGGTGCCGGTGCTGGTCAGGTAGACACCCCGGTGCACCGGCTGCCAGTCCCCGCGGTGCAGCCGCCACCGGACCTGCTTAACGGTCATCCCCGCGGCCAGCGCCTGGGCCCGCGTGACGACCCCGTGCTGACGGCTGGCGACGGCTGGTCGGGGCAGCATGGCCCGATCCTGCCCAGAGTGCGGGTCTGGTGATCCCGGTCATCCACAGGGCGGGGCTCACCGGGGGGGTCGCTCGGCGGGCACCGAGCGGGGACCGGGCGGGGCTCACCGGGCGGGCTCAGCTCGGTCGACGACTCGTGGCCCCTCCCAGGGCCACAACCCGCCGCAGGAGCCCACCGGCCGGAGGACATCCCGCTCGCGCGACCACCTCTGGCCCCTCCCAGGGCCACAACCCGCCGTCCGACAGCACGGCCACACCGGCCGCCCCGACCACACCGGCCGCCCCGACCGCACGGGCCGACCCGTCAGGCCGGGGGCGCCGGACGCGTCAGGCCGGGGCGCCGCGCAGCCAGCGGGCCAGCTCCGTCAGGCCCTCCTCGCCCAGCACCTCGCCCGGCAGCAGCGGCACCTCGACCACCGGCAGGTCGGGCAGCTCGTCGGCCAGCTGGGCCAGGTAGCCCTCCTCCACGGCCCGCCGGGCGGCCAGCAGGTCGCCCGCGTCGGCGGGCGACCTCTTGTTGACCACGAGCGCGGCCACGTCCATGTGCGAACGGGTCAGCTGCTGGTGCAGCTCGACCGTCTCCAGCACCGGCAGCCGCTCGGCGGCGAGGACGATGACGAACGCGCTCCGGTCCGGGTCCTGCAGCAGCTCGCGCAGGGTCCGGAACCGCTCCTGCCGCCGGTCGAGCACCCGCCGGATCTCGGCGTCCCTCCTGGCCCGCCGGTCACCACCGCGGTCGCCCGGCTGCTCGCCGTAGCGCGGCACGAACCCCACCACGTCCGCGGCGGCCTGCTCGCCACGGTCGCCCTCCAGCCCCCGCAGCGCGGCGCCGAACCGGGCCGACCTCTCCTGGCGGCTCAGCAGCCCTTCGGTCCAGGCCTGCATGAGCTCCGGCAGGGCGATGAGCCGGGTCGTGTGCCCGCTGGGCGCGGTGTCGACGACGACCAGCTCGTCGCGGTCGCGCTGCTCCAGCACCTCCGCCAGCCGCTCGAGCACGGCCGCCTCGTGGGTCCCCGGCGCGTCGCGGGCCAGGTCGAGATGCTTGTCGACCTCCCCCTGCAGGTGCTCGGGCATGAGGCGGCGCATCGTCTGCCGCACGGCCGCCAGGTGCGCGTCGGTCGTCCTGCCCGGGTCGATCTCCAGGCCGCGCAGCAGCGGAGCCAGCTCGACCGGGTCGTCCCCGACCCGGCGTCCCCACAGGTGCCCCAGGTTGTGCGCGGGGTCGGTGGACACCACCAGGGTGGGCCGGCCCGACCGGGCGCTGTCCAGCGCGAGCGCCGACGCGACGGCCGTCTTGCCCACCCCTCCCTTGCCCCCGACGAAGAGGACGTCGCGGTGCGCGGTCAGGTCGGTCAGGGGCGAGGTCATGGGTCCTTCAGGGACGAGGGTCGTGGTCGGTCGGGGTCCTCGGCGGCGGGTCGGCCGGCGGGCTCAGCAGCAGGAGAAGTGGTCGAGCGGGGACCGGTCCATGCCCATCCGGCGGTGCCAGTCGTGGAACTGCTCGTAGACCACCGGCAGCAGCTCGACCGTGTAGTAGCTCGCCGGGTTGGGCACCCCGAGCGCCTCGGCCATGACGATGACCATGAACAGGTCGTCCTCGTCCTGGCGGGCCCGCGCGAAGGTCCGGCGGTACGGCCCGCTGTAGAAGTCGCGCAGCCCCGCGGCCACCTGCGCGAGGCGGCTGCGGGGCTGCGGCGACGTGGACGGCATACCCCCAGGGTATGCCGCGCGCGCTCAGTCGTGCGGCGGGTGGTCCCCGACGTGCTCGACCGGCTCGCGGCGGTTCAGCGCCGCCAGCTCGGCGTCGTCGTCGCCCTCGTAGTGACGGGCCTTCGTCATGGCCGTGACGGCCTCCACGATGACCCAGACGGCGGCCACGATGATGACGAGGTCCAGGATCAGCAGCAGCCAGTTCTGGGTGTCCCAGAAGGTGCCGAGCTGGATGACCGCGGCGTAGAGCGTGACCACCGCGACGAACCCCAGCGGGATCAGCGCCGGCAGCGCCGAGCGACCGCGACGCAGCAGCATGATCGCGATGATGGACAGGGTGAGCGCGGCCATCAGCTGGTTGGTCGTGCCGAACAGCGGCCAGATGAGCATGCCGCCCGAGCCGTCCGCACCCGCGCCGAAGGTCAGCGCGAGGGCCACGCCCACGGCGATGACCGTGGCGACGCCCTTGCCGAGCCGGGTGCCCATGATCTCGCCGATCTCCTGGACGACGAAGCGCTGGAGGCGCACGCCGGTGTCCATGGTCGTCGCGGCGAAGAGGATGGCGGTGGTCGCCAGGATGGTGGCGGACAGGGACTGGGGCAGCCCCAGGCCGCTCTCGACGATGGCGCCACCGCCGGAGACGAAGGCACCGACGCTGCCGGCGCCGAAGGCGTTGTAGACCTCTTCCCAGGCGGCCAGGGTGGCAAAGCCGGCGGTCGCGGCGATGATCGAGCCGAGCGCCAGCAGGCCCTCGCCGACCGCGCCGAAGTAGCCGACGAACCGGGCGTCGGTCTCCTTGTCCAACTGCTTGGAGCTGGTCCCCGAGGAGACCATGCCGTGGAAGCCGGAGATGGCGCCGCAGGCGATGGTGACGAACAGCAGCGGCACGATGCTCGGCGTGCCCTCGGGCACGTTGCCGTTGACGGCCGGGGCGACGACCTCGGGACGGGCGATGAGGACCGACCCGTAGAGGATGCCCAGGGCGATGAACAGCTGCAGCCCGTTGATGTAGTCACGCGGCTGGAGCAGCACCCACACCGGCAGCATCGAGGCGACACCGGCGTAGAGGAACAGCAGGATGATCCAGACCGAGTTGGACGGCAGGCCGAAGACCGTCTCCGGCAGGGCCAGCGGCACCTGGTCGCCGATCCAGATGAGGGTGTAGAGCGCGACGACACCGACGACCGAGACGACCGGCAGGCTCCACTTGAGCCGGTAGATGGCCTGGCCGACGAGGACCGCCACGATGAGCGCACCCCAGGTGGGGATGACGGCCGTCGGGGTGGCGACGAGCAGGTTGGCGATGACGACCGAGAAGGCCGCGTTGACCATGAGCAGCAGCAGGAAGATGACGACGAGGAAGAGGTTGCGAGCGCGGGCGCCGATGTAGCGCCCGGACAGCGCGCCGATCGACTGGCCCTTGTTGCGGATCGAGGCCCACAGGGCACCCAGGTCGTGCATGCCGGCGAAGAAGACGGTGCCGATGGTGACCCAGAGGAAGGCGGGCAGCCAGCCCCAGATGACGGCGATGGCCGGGCCGACGATGGGCGCGGCACCGGCGACGGAGGTGAAGTGGTGCCCCCACAGGACGTACTTGTTGGTGGGGACGTAGTCGACGCCGTCCTCCAACGTGTGGGCGGGCGTCGGGATCGAGTCGTCGAGGGCGTAGATCCTGGTCGCGAGGAACTTCGAGTAGAGGAAGTAGCCCGCCAGGATCATCGCCACACCGATGAGGGCGAGAACCAGGGAGTTCATGAGCGGCACCTTTGGGAGGCGGTACGGGACATCTCGCACGGTAGCCCTGCACTACCACCGTTCCGTCGTGCGGGTTCCCGGTCCGGCGGGAACGTTATCCACTTGTGACCCATGTGACAGATGGGGCAGCAGGGACGTCTAGCCCGACCCCACTGTCAGCGGCAGGGTGCACAATCGACCCCGTGCTGATCCGAGTCCTGCGCCGCCGGCTGCGGCCCTACCTCGGACTGGTCGTGGGGGTCCTGGTGCTGCAGCTGGTCGCCACCCTGGCCAGTCTGTGGCTGCCCGCGCTGAACGCCGACATCATCGACAACGGGGTGGCCCGGGGCGACACGGCATACATCTGGCGGGTCGGTGCGGTCATGCTCGCGGTCAGCGCCGTGCAGGTGGTCTCCCAGATCGGCGCGGTGTGGTGCGCCGCGCGGACCGCGATGGGGGTGGGGCGCGACCTGCGGGCGGGGGTCTTCGACACCGTGCTGTCGTTCTCCTCCCGGGAGCTGGGGCAGTTCGGCGCCCCGACGCTGATCACCCGCAGCACCAACGACGTGCAGCAGGTCCAGATGCTGACCTTCATGACGCTGGTCATGCTCGTGGCCGCCCCGATCACCGGGGTGGGCGGGGTGGTCATGGCCGTCCGGCAGGACGTCGGCCTGTCCTGGCTCATCGCCGTGGCCGTCCTGGTCCTGCTCGCGGGGATGGGCCTGGTCATCCGGCGGATGGTGCCGCTGTTCCGGGCCCAGCAGAAGCAGCTGGACGCCGTCAACCGGGTGATGCGCGAGCAGATCGGCGGCATCCGGGTGGTCCGGGCGTTCACCCGCGAGGAGGACGAGAAGGCACGCTTCCGGACGACCAACACCGAGCTGACCCGGATCGGGCTGCGGGTCGGGGACCTCATGGCGCTGATGTTCCCGTTCGTCATGCTCGTCATGAACCTCTCCAGCGTCGGCGTCGTGTGGTTCGGCGCCCAGCGGGTGGAGTCGGGGGCGATGCAGGTGGGCTCGCTGATCGCCTACATCAGCTATCTCATCCAGATCCTCATGTCGATCATGATGGCCACGATGGTCGCCACGATGATCCCGCGCGCCTCCGTGGCGGCCGAGCGGATCGGTGAGGTGCTGGACACCGCGACGAGCGTGGTCCGGCCCGACGACCCCGCGACGCCTCCGACCAGGCACGGGACGGTCGTCCTCGACGGCGTGTCCTTCACCTACCCCGGGGCCGAGGAGCCGGTGCTGCGGGACGTCACCTTCACCGCGCGCCCCGGCACGACCACCGCGATCGTCGGGGGCACGGGAGCGGGCAAGACGACGCTGCTGCGCCTCATCCCCCGCCTGGCCGACGTGACCGGCGGGGCCGTGCGGGTGGACGGCGTCGACGTGCGCGACCTGGCCCCCCACGACCTGTGGGCGCGGGTCGGCCTCGTGCCGCAGCGTCCCTACCTGTTCTCCGGCACGGTCGCCAGCAACCTGCGGTTCGGCGACCCGGACGCCACCGACGAGCAGGTCTGGGAGGCCCTGCGGGTGGCCCAGGCCGCCGACTTCGTGTCCACCTGGTCGGACGGTCTGGACCACCCGGTGGCCCAGGGCGGGACGAACGTCTCCGGCGGCCAGCGGCAGCGGCTGTGCATCGCCCGGGCGCTGGTCGCGCGGCCGGACATCTACCTCTTCGACGACAGCTTCTCGGCGCTCGACCTGTCCACCGACGCCCGTCTGCGGGCCGCCCTGCGTCCCATGACGCGGCAGGCCACCGTGGTCGTCGTCGCACAGCGCATCTCCACCGTCGTCGACGCCGACCAGATCGTCGTCCTGGACGCCGGCCGGGTCGTGGGCACCGGGACGCACGACGAGCTGCTCGCGACCTGCCCGACCTACGTGGAGATCGCCCGGTCCCAGGAACTGGCGGGGGCGGTGTCGTGAGCGAGGACCGGCGTCCCGAGGCCCGGCGGGGACCCCGCCCCGGAGGCCCGCACGGGATGGGCGCCCCCGTGGAGAAGCCGTCCGACTTCCGGGCCTCGGCGGCCCGGCTGGCCCGCCGCCTGGCCCCCTACCGGCTGCTCATCGGCCTGTCGGTCGTGCTCACCGTCGTCGGCGTCGTGCTCGGCACGCTGGGGCCACGGGTCCTGGGCCGGGCGACCGACCTGGTCTTCGGCGGCTGGCTCGGCTCCCGGCTGCCGCCCGGGGCCTCGGTCGAGGACGTCGCGGCCGGGCTGCGCGCCGACGGGCAGGAGACCTACGCCGACCTCGTGGAGGGCACGCCCCACCTCGTCCCCGGCCAGGGCATCGACTTCGACGCGCTCGCCCTCGTCATCGCCCAGGTGGTGGGCCTCTACCTGGCGGCCGCGCTGCTGACGTGGATCGCGGTCCGCCTGGTCAACCGGATCTCCATGTGGACCGTCCGCGACCTGCGGTCGGAGTCCGAGGACCAGCTGCACCGGCTGCCGCTGTCCTACTTCGACAGGCAGCCCCGCGGGGAGATCCTCTCCCGGGTCACCAACGACCTCGACAACCTGCAGCAGACGCTGCAGCAGACCTTCGGGCAGCTGCTGAGCGCCGCCGTCACGGTGGTCGCGATCCTGGGCATGATGCTGTGGATCTCCCCCGTGCTCACCCTCATCGCCCTGGGCACGATCCCGGTGTCCGTGGTCGTGACCATCCTCGTGGCGAAGCGCTCGCAGAAGCTGTTCAAGGCCCAGTGGAAGCACACCGGGACGCTCAACGGTCAGATCGAGGAGGCCTTCACCGGGCACGAGCTGGTCACCGTCTTCGGCCGGCGCGAGCAGGTCACCGCCCGTATGAGGGCCACCAACGAGGAGCTCTACGACGTCACCTGGCGGGCCCAGTTCATCAGCGGCATCATCATGCCGGCGATGTTCTTCGTGGGGAACCTCGGCTACGTGCTCGTCGCGGTCGTCGGCGGGCTGCGGGTGGCGACCGGCACCCTGTCGCTGGGCAGCGTGCAGGCGTTCATCCAGTACTCCCGCCAGTTCACCCAGCCGGTCACCCAGGTCGCCTCGATGGCCAACCTGCTGCAGTCCGGCGTCGCCTCGGCCGAGCGGGTCTTCGAACTGCTCGACGCCCCCACCGAGACGCCGGACCCGGTCGACGCCGCCCCGGTCAGCCCGCCGCGGGGCCGGATCGTCTTCGAGGACGTCGACTTCTCCTACGGCCAGGAGCCGCTCATCGAGCACCTCTCGCTCGTCGCCGAACCGGGGCAGACGGTGGCGATCGTGGGGCCGACGGGGGCCGGGAAGACGACGCTGGTCAACCTGGTCCTGCGGTTCTACGAGCTCGCCGGGGGCCGGATCACCCTCGACGGGCGGGACATCACCACGATGACCCGGCACGACCTGCGCGCCCGGATCGGGATGGTGCTTCAGGACGCCTGGGTCTTCGAGGGATCGATCCGCGACAACATCGCCTACGGACGGCCCGGGGCGACCGACGCGGAGGTGCAGGCCGCGGCGGAGGCGGCCTACGTCGACCGGTTCGTCCAGCACCTGCCCGACGGCTACGACACCGTCCTCGACGACGAGGGCTCCTCGATCAGCGTCGGCGAGAAGCAGCTGATCACCATCGCCCGGGCGTTCGTCTCCCAGCCCTCCCTGCTCATCCTGGACGAAGCCACCAGCTCGGTCGACACCCGCACCGAGCTGCTCGTCCAGGAGGCGATGGCCCGGCTGCGGACCGACCGCACCAGCTTCGTCATCGCCCACCGGCTCTCGACGATCCGTGACGCCGGCCTGATCCTCGTCATGGAGCACGGCCGCATCGTCGAGCAAGGCACCCACGAGGAGCTGCTGGCGGCCGAGGGGGCCTACGCCCGGCTGCACGCCGCGCAGTTCAGCGGGGCGGCGGTGGACGTGGACCAGGTCGACGAGGTGCGGGTCCCGGCCTCGTAGGTCAGCAGGCCCGGCGGGCGACCACCCCGTAGAACTGGCCCATCCGCCGGAACGGCTCCCGGCGTGAGAGGGCGATCTCGAGCCGCTCCCAGGACGCGTAGAACTCCGGGTCCTCCTTGGGCCCGTTGTCGAGCATGAGGTCGCCGACGGTCCGGCCGCCGAAGACGTCGACGACCTCCATCCCGGCGTCGGCCATCCAGCGCTCCAGCCGGGGCAGGGCGATCTTGGCGACCTCGGTCCCGAACGTCAGCGTCGGGGCCCTCGTGGCCGCCAGCTCGGCCAGCGCCGCGTCCGGCCCCTGCCGCAGGAAGGTGGTCAGCACCCGGTGGTCCGGGTTCGGCAGCACCACCGACAGCAGGCCGTCCGGCCGGAGCACGCGCACGAGCCGGCGCAGGTCCGCGGCCGGGTCGGGGCGGTACTGCAGCACGTAGTGGCACAGGACGGCGTCGACGGCCGGCCGGCCGCCCAGGTCGTCCAGCCCGCCGACCTCGGTCCGCAGGCCCCGCTCCCGGGCCAGCGCCAGCATCCCCTCGGCCGGGTCGAGCACGGTGACCCGGTGCCCCAGCCGCTGCAGGGGGGCGGCGTCCAGCCCGTCCGCGCCGCCGACGTCGAGCACGTCGAGCCGCGGCGCACCGGTCCCCACGTCCCCCAGGTGGGCGGCGAGCACGTCGCGGACGACGGCATACCTGACCCGGTTCCAGGGCTCGGCGGTGTAGGACCGCCAGTCCTGGAGGTGCTCATCGAAGGAGCTCACGGAGCCATCGTGGCAGGAGCCGGTCGCGGTGCCTCCTCGGGGACGCAGATCTGACCTCGGACGGCCGCCCGCAGGGTCAGCGCGAGCACGTAGAGCGCGAGGGCGGTGACGAGGGCGAGCAGGGCGCCGGCGACCAGGTCGTAGCCCCACCCGGGACGGGCCCCCGCCATGGCCGTCGTGGCGACCGCGGCGGCGGCGAGCGGGAAGGTGTAGGCCCAGTAGGGCAGCGCGAAGGGGATGCGGTGCAGCCGGCCGGCCTGCGCGACCAGGACCGCGACGAACGCCAGGACGGCGGCGTGGAGGACGCGGCCGAAGGGGTCGTCGACGCGGCCGGTGAGCACCTCCCAGGACAGCAGGGCCACGGCCGGCGGGGCGACGAAGATGGCCAGCGTGGGCAGCAGCCTGGCGGGCAGCGGCTCGGCGTGGATGAGCACGCGCTCCAGGACGAGGGGCAGCAGGGCCACCCAGAAGAGCACGCCGACCCCGAACGCCACCCAGGCCAGCTCGACCGAGCCGACGGACCCGGCCGCGAGCGGGGTGACGATGTTGCCGACGACGGGGATGAACCAGGCGGGCGTGATCTGGGAGGCGCCGATGTCCCCGCGCCCGGCCCACGCGGTGAGCACGAGCACGGTGGCCAGCAGGTGCCCGACGGCGCCGACCCACCACAGGACGGTGGCGAGGGTCGGGGCGATCTCGGCGTAGGCGGTGGCCAGGATGAGGACGGCGATGGTGATCGTGGGGGCGAAGGCCATCTTCACCGGGTGCCGCAGCTCGGCCCGGGCGGCCTGCGGGTGCCGCACCCACTTGGCGACGTAGGCCACGGCCACGACGACGAACGCGACGCTGGCCAGCGCGAGGAAGGTGAGGAAGGGCCATTCGGGCAGCTCCCACACGCGGGCCGCACGGCGCCAGGCCAGCGCGGTCCCCCCTCCTCCGCGATCCTCACCCGCCTCGGGGCCCCTGAGCCGTCAGAGACCCTGGAACCGGCAGGCTGACCGATCGTGGTCGTCAGGACGACCACGATCCTCCACGCTGCCGGGGGCGCCGGGCGGCCCACCCCTCACATCACGCGGCCGAGGCTCCGGCGCAGCGCCCACGTGCCGAGGGCGAGCACGACGGCGGCCATCCCGGCCAGCACCCCGACCTGCGGCAGCACGTCGACCAGGCCCCCGCCGCGGCGCTGGACCTCGGCGATCGCCTCGTAGGCCCAGGCGTGCGGCGTGAGGTAGGCGAACCGGCGCATCGTCTCGGGGAAGAACTCCAGCGGCACCATCGAGCCGCCCAGCGCCGCGAGCACCAGGCCCACGCCGACCGCGACCCCGCTGGCGACGCCCTCGCCGTCCATCAGCACGCCGATGAGCAGCGCCACCCCGGCCGCGACCAGGCCGAACACCGCGACCACGACGGAGACCACCGCGAGGTTGCCCCACTCGACGCCGAAGAGCAGCGAGCTGGCCGCCATGATGTAGACGCCCTGGAACACCGCCACGACGAACCGTCCGAGCGCCTGCCCGGCCACCACCTGCCGGGCGCTCACCGGGGCCGCCATCACCCGCCGCAGCGCCCCGCTGCGCCTCGCCTGGATGGTCGCACTGGCCGCCGTGAGGGTGTTGAGGAAGACGAAGAGCAGCAGCTGCCCGCCGGCGCCGATGTCGAAGCGGCCCATCGAGGCGAACTCCTGCATGACCGGGTCGGTGGAGCGGACGTCCACCGTCACGGGGTCCCGCTGCTCCTCCGCACGCTCCAGCACCGCCGCGACCTCGTCGGCGGAGGCTTCCGCCGCCCCGGCCAGCGCCTGCCGCCGGCCCAGCTCGACGACCGCCGAGTCGGCCGCGCCCCGGACCAGCTGGTCCAGCCCCGGGGGCGCCTCCTCGCCGGGGGCGACCATCTCCAGCTCCGCGGGCTCGGCGGAGCGCACGACCACCCCGACGTCGAGGGCCCCCTCCGTCACGGCGTCGGCCAGCTCCTCCTCGTCGGGGTATGCCGTGGCCTCCAGCCCGGCGGCGTCCAGCTGGTCGACGAGGACGGCGGCGAAGGTGGCCGCATTGGCTCCCTCGGCCCCGTCCACGACGCCGACCGAGCTGGCCGACTGCGAGGTGGCCTGCAGGCCCAGCACGACGACGAGGATCATCGGGAGCACGAGGACGAAGAACAGGTTGAACCGGTCGGCCAGGAAGCGCTTGAGCTCGTGGACGGCGATCGCGACGACGGCGCTCACAGCGGGTCCTTCCGGCCCGGGACGACCCGGGCGATCAGCAGCAGGGCGAGCGTGAAGCCGACCAGGGTCAGCAGGACCGGGCCGAGGTCGGCCAGGCCGCCGCCCCCTGCGGTGATGCTCAGCCCGCGGCCGAGCGCCGCGACCGGGTTGAGCGCGAGCACCTGGCCCAGGAGCCCCTCGTCGGGCACCCGGAAGAAGGTCCCGCCCACGACGCCGAGCGAGATGGCCACGACCGAGAGCATGAGGCTGGCCTGCTCGGCGGTGCCGGCCAGCTTGAGGATGAGCGCCATGACCGACGTCGCCGCGGCCACGACCGCCACGACGAGGACGAGGACCACCGGCCAGGACCCGAACGCCACGTTCTCGAGGAACAACGACCCGGCGACGAGCAGCACCGTCGTGGACGCCGTGCCGAGCAGGACCGCCACGACCGCCTTGGCCAGCGGCACCAGCCACGGCCGGATCGGGGCGGAGCGCACCCGCGCCAGCGTCCCCCACTCGCGTTCGGTGAGCATCGTCAGCACGGCGAAGCCGACGGTGAAGAAGAGGAACATCCCGGCCTGCCCGGCCACGATCCCGGCCGACAGCGACAGCTGACCGCCGGCGACGCCCCGGACCGTCCAGGCGGCCCCGCCCTCGGGAGCGGTCGCGGTCCCGTCGCCGCCCGCAGCGGCACCGTCGGGCGCCGACCCACCCCCCGACAGCTGGGCCGCGAGCGCCTCCAGCTGCTGCCCGTCCAGGCCCAGCTCGGCCCCGGCGGCGACGGCCGTAGCGTCGCGGCCCATCGCCTCGACGGTGCTGCTGACCACCCCGACCACCACCTGGCCGGCCAGGCCGGCGTCCTCGCCCACCTCGACGTCCACGGTGGCGCCGGTCCCGTCGGCGAGCGCGGCGGCATACCCCTGCGGCAGGGTGATCCCGACCTGGGCCTCGCCGGAGGTGACGGCGGCGGTGACCTCGTCGGCGGGGACCTCGAGCACGGTGACGTCGATCCCCGCCTCGGCCAGGCCCGCCAGCGTCTGCGGGACGGCGGCGGCCGCCTCGTCGCCCTCGGGCACCGAGACCGCCGCCGTGACCGGCTCCAGCTGCGGGTCGTCCACGCCCGAGAACGCCAGGCTGAAGACCGCCGACAGCGCCAGCGGGATGACGATGGCGAAGAGGACCATCGACCGGTCGCGCAGGTGCTGGCGCAGGTCGTGCGCGACGAGGACGAGGAGGGCGCGCACGCGCGTCAGTCCCTCAGCGCCCGGCCGGTGAGGTGCAGGAAGACCGACTCCAGGTCGGGGCGGGTGATCTGCACGTCGTGCAGGCTCATCCCGGCGTCGGTGGCTGCGGTGACGATGCCGGCGATCGCCGTCGGTGCCCCGCGCACGGTCAGCCGCAGGCCCTCGGCGTCACGGGTCACCCGCTGCACGGCGGGCAGGACCTCGACGGCGGCCTCGGCGACCTCCAGCGCGCCCCCGCCGGCCAGCACGACGACGTCGGCGTCCCCGACCAGTTCGACGAGCTCGTCGCGGGTGCCCTGGGCCTGGACGCGCCCCTCGTCCATGACGGCGATCCGGTCGCAGAGGCGCTCCGCCTCCTCCATGTAGTGCGTCGTGTAGAGCACGGCCATCCCCGCCTCGGTGAGCGTGGCGACCGACTCCAGGATCGCGTGGCGCGACTGCGGGTCCACCCCGACCGTGGGCTCGTCGAGGATGAGGAGCGTGGGCTCGTGCAGCAGGCCGATGCCGATGTTGAGCCGGCGCTTCATGCCGCCGGAGAAGGTCTTGCTCGGCTTCCTCGACCGGTCCTCGAGGCCGACCAGCTCGAGCACCTCCTCGACCCGGGTCTTCAGCCGGGTGCCGCGCAGCCCCTGGAGCCGGCCGAAGAAGCGCAGGTTGTCGCGGGCGGACAGCTCGGGGTAGATCGCCAGCTCCTGGGGCACCAGGCCCAGGTGGCCCTTGGCCCGGATCGGGTCGGCCGCCATATCGGTGCCGGCGACGTGGACGCTGCCGGCGTCGGGACGCAGGAGGCCCGCGATCATGAGGATCGTGGTCGTCTTGCCCGCGCCGTTGGGCCCGAGCAGCCCGAACGTCTCGCCGGGGTCGACCCGCAGCGAGACGCCGTCGACGGCCCGCAGGTCGCCGTAGACCCGGACGAGGCCGTCGACCTGCAGGACCGGGGCCGAGGTCCGGGTCTGGTCCGGGCGGACGGGGGCCGCGGTGCCCGGCGAGGAGGTGGTCATGACGCCACGCTATGCCCGACGGTCACGCCAGGACAGTGACGGACGTCCCGTCCTGGCCGTGCGACCCGTCACGGGGCGGTGGGCGCCCGCGACTAGGCTGGCGGCGTGGACCGCATCCCCTTCCTGATCGTGCCCGGCCGGTGAGGGCCGCGGCGACGCAGCTGGCCGAGCAGTTCGACCGGGCGGCCGACCGCTACGACCTGCTGACCCGGCTCAACCCCGGCTACCACCGGGCGCTGCGCGACGCGGCCAGGGGCCTGGTCGACCGGCTGCGGGGCGCCGGGACGTCCGGCCGGCCGCCCACCCTGTGGGACCTGGGCTGCGGGTCGGGGCTGTCCACCGAGGCCCTCCTGCAGGCCGCCGGCCAGGACGCCCGCGTCGTCGGGCTGGACGCCTCGGAGGGCATGCTGGCCCAGGCCCGCGCCAAGGACTGGCCGGACGGCGTCCGGTTCGTCCACGCCGTCGCCCAGGACCTGCCCGAGGTCGCCGCGCGCGAGCTGGACGGGCCCGCGGACGGCGCGTTCGCGGCATACCTGCTGCGCAACGTGCCCGAGGACCAGCGCGACGACGTGGTCCGCGCCATCGGCGAGCAGGTGCGCCCCGGGGGGTGGGTCGCGCTGCAGGACTACCACGTCAAGGGCGACCGGGTCGCCGGCGCCGTGTGGACCCTCGTCTGCTGGGGCGTCGTCATGCCGCTGGCGGTCGTGGTCCGCGGCAACCCGACGATCTACCGCTACCTGTGGCGCAGCGTCCTCGACAACGACAGCACCGCCGAGCTGACCGGCCGGCTGACCCGCGCCGGGTTCACCGACGTGGCCTGGTCCACCGCCGGCGGCTGGCAGCGCGGCATCCTGCACACCGTGCTCGCCCGCCGACCCGGCTGAGCCCGCCGACCCGACCCAGGGAGCCCCCCATGACCGACCGCACCCCTCCTGGCCGCGACCCGCACGCGGTCCACCACCCGGCCCCCGACGGCGCGCCCCGCCTGGACGACGACCGGCACGTGGTCGTCGTGGGCGGCGGCATCGCCGGGATCGCCGCCGCCGTCGTGCTCGCCGAGCGGGGCGCCCGGGTCACCCTCCTCGAGGCCTGCGAGCAGCTGGGCGGCCGGGTGCGCGCGTGGCCCACGGAGGACGGGCGGACGATGAGCCGCGGCTTCCACGCCTTCTTCCGGCAGTACTACACGCTCCGCGCCCTCCTGCGCCGCGCCGACCCCGGGCTGGACCACCTCGTCCCGGTGCCCGACTACCCGTTGCGCCGCGGCGACGGGCTGACCGACAGCTTCGCCAAGCTGCCCGCGACCCCGCCGGCCAACCTCGTCACCTTCGTGCTCCGCAGCCCCACCTTCCCGGTCTCGGCGCTGCCCTCGGTGCACATCCCCAGCGCGCTGGAGCTGGTCAACGTCTCCTACCCGGAGAGCCACGAGCGCTACGACGGGGAGTCCGCGCAGGACTTCCTCGACCGGCTGCGCTTCCCCGAGGGCGCCCGGCACCTGGCGCTGGAGGTCTTCGCCCGCTCGTTCTTCGCCCATCCCAGCGAGTTCGGCGCCGGCGAGCTGGTCGGGATGTTCCACAGCTACTTCACCGGCTCCTCCGAGGGCCTGCTCTTCGACGTGCCCGACGACGACTACGACACCGCCCTGTGGGCGCCGCTGGGGCGCTACCTGGCCGGGCTCGGGGTCGACGTGCGCACCGGCACCCGGGTGGAGGGGCTCGCGCCCGGCGAGGACGGGGTATGGCGCGTGCGCGCCGGCTCCGAGGAGCTCGCCGCCGACGCCGTCGTGCTGGCGACCGACCCGCGGGCGACCCGCGCCCTGGCCGCCGACCTGCCGGTGTCGTCGGACCGCACGCTCGGCCGGGCGCAGCAGGCATGGCACGGGCGGGTGGCGGACGGGCGCAACGCCCCGCCGTTCGTCGTCGTCCGGCTGTGGTTCGACGGGCTCGTCGCACCGTCGCGGGAGGCCTTCCTGGGCACGAGCGGCTACGACCTGCTCGACAACGTCACCGTGCTCGAGCGCTTCGAGCAGGGCGCGGCGGACTGGTCGGCCGAGCACGGCGGGTCGGTCGTCGAGCTGCACGGGTATGCCGTGGACCCCGCCCGCGACCCCGACGTCGCCGGGGAAGGACGCGGCGGGCTGGACGAGGACCGTGTCCGGGCCCGGCTGCTGGCCTCGCTGCACGAGGTCTACCCCGAGACCGCCGAGCTGGGCGTCGTCCACGAGGAGCTGCTCGTCGAGGACGACTGCGGCCTCGTCGGCACCGGCCCCTGGCGGCAGCGGCTGACCGTGGACACGCCCTACCCCGGGCTGGCCCTGGCCGGCGACGGCCTGCGGGTCGACTGGCCGATCGCGCTCATGGAGCGGGCGGCCGTGACCGGCGTGCTCGCCGCCAACCACCTCCTGCAGGGGTGGGGCGTGCGGGGCGAGGACGTGTGGACGGTGCCGCTGGAGGGGATCCTGCGCCGTCGGCCGCACCTGCCGGCGGCGCTGCGGAGGGGCGCGGCCCGGGTGCCCGGGCTCCGGCGCCGATGAGCCCCGACCGGCGCCGGGCCGTCAAGGCGGGCGAGGCGAGCACGCCGCGGGTCGAGCGCGAGGGTCACGTCTGGCGGATCCGGTCGCTGGAGGCCGCCCGCCAGGTGCTGAGGGCGCGGGAGGCCACGACCCAGGCGGGGTTCACCGCCGAGGCGATCCCCCAGGGCTACCTCGACCACCACCCGATCCTCGTCTCCGACGGGCCGCAGCACGACGACCAGCGCCGCAAGGTCGCCCGGTTCTTCGCGCCCAAGGTCGTCGGCGACCGCTACACCGACCTCATGGAGGAGTGCGCCGACCGGCTGCTGGACGAGGCGGAGGCGGCCGGCGGCTGCGTGCTCGACGAGCTGGCGCTGCTCTACACCGTCGAGGTGACCGCCGAGGTCGTCGGGCTGACCGAGTCGTCGGTGCCGCGGATGGCCCGGCGCCTCGAGTCCTTCTTCAACCAGCCGCCGTTCGACATCACCCGCGACGACCTGGGCCGGACCCCCCGGCAGTGGGCCAGGGCCGCCGTCAACGGGCTGGTGCCGGTCGCCCGGTTCTACCTCGCCGACGTCCGCCCCGCCCTGCGGGAGCGCCGCCGGCAGCGTCGGCCGGACGTCATCAGCCACCTGCTCGACGAGGGCTACTCCACCACCGGCGTGCTCGTGGAGTGCGTCACCTACGGCACCGCCGGCATGGTGACGACCCGGGAGTTCGTCGTCATGGCCGCCTGGCACCTGCTGCGGCACGACGCGCTGCGCGAGCGCTACCTCGTCGCCGGGCAGGAGGAACGGCTCGCCATCCTGCACGAGATCATCCGGCTCGAGCCGGTCGTCGGGCACTTCTACCGCCGGGTCCACCAGCCGATCGAGATCAGCGACGGGGAGGAGTCGTGGACGATCGGCGAGGGCGACCTCGTCGACGTCTGCGTGCGCCCCGCCAACGCCGACCCGGAGGTCGTGGACGAGGACCCGCTGGACCTGTGCCCGGGCCGGTCGCTGCCCGCCGGGGTCAACGACTACGTGCTCTCCTTCGGCGACGGCGCGCACAAGTGCCCCGGCCAGCCGCTGGCCGTCCTCGAGTCGGACGTGATCCTGCGCCGCCTGCTGGCCCGCTCCCCCCGGATCGTGGCCGAGCCCGAGCTGGGCTGGGACCACCTCATCGAGGGCTACTGGCTGCGGGGCATGCGGCTCGCCCTCGGCGAGGGGGACGGCCCGGTCAGACGTCGCGCCAGGCGATCGCCCGCGCGGTGGCTCGCAGCCCGTCGACGCCCTCGGGCGTGAGCGGGGCGTCGACGAGCACGTCCTCGGCCGCGGCCAGCTCCTCGGCGATCCGGTCCTCCAGCTCCTGCCGGATGCCGGCCTCGACGAGGGCCTCCTGCATGAGCCGGACGTCGTCCGGGCGGGCGTCCGTCGTGCCGACCCGCTCCATCGCGGCGGCCGCCTCCCCGGTGAGCCGCTCGGCGCCGAGCACCCAGATGAGCGTGGTCTTGCCCTCGCGCAGGTCGTCGCCGGAGGGCTTGCCGGTGACGTGGTGGTCGCCCCACACGCCGAGCACGTCGTCGCGCCAGGCGAACGCCCGGCCCAGGTGCCAGCCGTACGTGGCCAGCGCGGCCCGCTGCCCGGGGTCGGCCGAGGCGGCCAGGGCCCCCAGCTGCAGCGGCCGTTCGATCGTGTAGGAGCCCGACTTCAGCGCCGCGACCGCCTCTGCGTGCGGCAGGTCGGTGCGGCGGGCGGCGGCCCCGGTCAGGTCGGCCCGCTGGCCGACGATGAGCTCGAGGTTGAGCTCGTACCAGTAGTCGCGCATCTCGCTGGGCAGCGGGTGCACCATCCGGTCGGCCTCGCAGTGGGCCAGGTCGCCGAGCAGCACGGCGATGTTCTCGCCGAACCGCTCCGCCTCGCCGTGCCCGCCGCCCCGGCGGAAGGCCTCGGCGGCGACGACGTGCGCGGACGCCCGGCCCCGGCGCTCGGCCGACTGGTCCATGACGTCGTCGTGGACGAGGGCGAACAGGTGCAGGGTCTCCAGGGCGGCGGCCGCGCGGACGACGTGGTCGTGGCACCGGCTGCCGATCGCCCCGCCGGAGGCCACGAAGCCCCAGTGGCACATCTGCGGCCGGATCCGCTTGCCGCCGCCGGCCAGCAGGGCGTGCAGCCAGGTCGGCAGGTCGCCCACCTCGGCCCCGAGCAGGTCGGGCGGGCCTGCGGGGGCCAGCCTGCTCCATACCTGCTCCACCCAGGCGCTCTCCTCGCGCAGCAGCGCGTCCACCCGGTCCAGGGTCGCGGCGGCGCCGGTGCCGCCGGCCCGGTCGGGGGCCGGGCCGACCGGCAGGCGGGGGCGCTCGCCGTCCAGCTCGGGGACCTGGAGGGTCGACCAGGGGCTGTAGACCTGGGGCGTGGCGCGCATCGCCGTGACCAGGTCGGACCAGGCCACCCAGGCGTGCTCGCACACCTCGGCGGGGTCGGGCCGCACGTCGCCGACGACCCGGCCCACGAGGACGGGGCACAGCTCGTGCTCGACGATGCCGCTGGCGTCGACGGCGCGGTAGCGGAAGTCCGGGAGCACGAGCTGGAGGTCCTCGACCTGCAGGCCGAGCTCCTCGCCCAGGCGGCGGCGGACGGCGTCGCCCAGCGCCTCCCCGGGGCGGGGGTGGCCGCAGCAGGCGTTGGTCCACACGCCCGGCCAGGTGAGCTTGTCGAGGGCGCGGCGGGTGATGAGGACCCGGCCGCGGTCGTCGAAGAGGTAGAGCGAGAAGGCCCGGTGCAGCGGCGTGTCCGTGCCGTGCACCTGCGTCCGTGAGGCGGTGCCGATCTCCGTGCCGTCGTCGTCGACCAGCACGACCCGGTCGTAGTCGCGGTCCGTCGTCGTCGTGCTCACCGAGAAAGCATCCTCACCGTCGCCCTCCCCGGGCGACCGCCCGGGACTCGACTCTATCCGTTCGTCCAACCCTGACCCAGCAGGCCCAGCACCAGCTCGGCCCCGTCCCGCCCGGGGTCGCGCGTGGCCAGCGACGCGGCGACCCGGCGGGCCCCGGCCCGGTATGCCGTGCCCTCAGCCCGCGCGAGCCCGCGGGCCAGCGCCCGGGGCCGGGGGCGGGAGCCGCCGAGGTGAAGGCCGGCGCCGGCCCACTCGACGCGCCGGCCGATGTCGGCCTTCTCCTCGGTGCTGCCCACCTGCAGGACCGGGACGCCGTGGGCCAGGGCGAGCAGGACCCCGGTCCAGCCGCCGTTGGTGACGAAGACCCCGGCGTGCGGCAGCACCGCCGAGTAGGGGACGAACCGCTCCACGGCCACCGGGCCCCGGGCACCACCGGCCCCGTCGCCGTGCCGCGGGGGCCCTCCTGCCAGGCGGTCCGGCACCACGCCGGGGCCGCCGAGGCGGGCCGGGTCGCCCGAGCCGGTGGTCAGCACGCCCGCCCGGCAGGTGGCGCGCAGCGCGGCCAGGGTGGGGGCCAGCACCTCGGCCGGGTCGTCGCGCAGCGTGCCCTGGGTGGCCAGGACGACCGAGCCGTCGTGGCCGGCGACCACCTCGTCCCACCAGTCCGGCCGACGCCAACCGGTCGGCCCCGGCGGGCGCAGGGCCCCGACGAAGTGGACGTGGTCGGGCAGGTCGGCGCGGGGGTACTCCAGCTCGGGGGCGCCGCAGTGCAGGTGCAGCAGCGGCGACAGGCTCGCCTCCAGGACGGGGACGTCGCGGCGCGGCAGCCCCAGGGAGGCGCGGAGCGCGGCATACCCCTGCTGCGCCCGCGCCATGACCACGCGGCGGCTGGCGACCTGGACGACGGTGTTGCGCCACACCCACGGCTGGGGCGTGCGGTAGGGCAGGCCGGCGCCGAAGGGCGGGGTCAGCGCGTCCGGGAAGTGCAGGGGGCCGTCGCCGAAGCTGACCCACGGCACGCCGAGCCGTTCGGCGGCCAGCGCGCCGGCGTGGCCGAGGGAGTCGGTCAGCACGACGTCGGGGCGGACCTCCTCGACGAGGCGCACGACCGTGCGCACGCGGGTGGCGGCGTCGGCGACCAGCCAGGCGTAGCGCGCGGAGACGTCGCGGACGCGGCCCCCGGGCGGGCTGAACGCCGGGACGGGCCCGGTGTCGTGCACGGAGCCGTCGGGCGCGGCGACGGCCCGCGACCCGACCCAGGGGGTGGCGACCCCGTGGTGCACCTCGGCCCCGCGGGCGGTCAGGCCCTCGAGGAAGGGCACGGCGTTGAGCGTGTGCGCGTAGATCGGGCTGCTCAGCGCCAGCACTCTGGATCCCCTCACCCGACCATTGTCGGGGTCGGTCAGCCGTGCGTGCCGACCTGCGTCATCCGGCCGACGACCCGCACCGTCGTCGCGAGCCCGTCCTCGGCCGCCATCACGGCGGCGGCGGCGCGGGCGCGGGCGGCGTAGCGCGGCGCGGTGAGCGCCTCGTGCAGCCGGTCGACCACCGTGCGCGGGGTGGCCAGCACCGGACGCAGGGGTGCCGGCCCCAGACCGGCCCGGTGGACCTGCCGGGCGAAGTGGGCCTGGTCGCCCAGGTGCGGGACGACGACCTGGGGCAGCCCGGCGGCGGCCACGGCATGGGTGGTGCCCGCCCCGCCGTGGTGGGCGGCCGCCACGACGTGCGGCAGCAGCGCCCGGTGGTCGACCTCCCCGACCACGAACGCGCCGTCGCGCGGACCGGGCCGGGCCCCGGCCACCTGGACGACGGCCGGGCGCCCCAGCCGTCGGGCCACCCCGGCGAGCCGGTCGACGAGCTGGTCTGGCCGGTCGGCGGGCATGCTGCCGAGAGCGAGCAGCAGGCCGCCCGGGTGCCGGCGCAGGTGCTCCTCGAGGTCGGTCGGCAGCGACGTGACCGGTGCGGGGTCGGCCCACCAGCCCACCTGCTGCACGTCGGGGGCCGGGTCGGGGTCGAGCGCGGCGCTGGTCGCCAGGAGGGCGGGCGGCGCGCGGTATGCCGCGGGGGTGGCGGGAGCGTCAGGGGTGGCGGGCGCGGTGGGCGTCAGCCGGCGCGCGACCTCGTCGGCGAGCGCCGCGGACAGGCCGGTGGTCATCCGCCACAGCATCCGCTGCCGGGCCGACTCGAGAACGGAGGGGAGCAGCTCGGTGACGGTGTGGGACCAGGCCGAGGTGCCGGCGGGGTGGGGGGTGAGGGGGGCCATGAGCGCCAGCCGGGCCGGGACGCCCCGGGCCTGGAGCAGGGGGACCAGGCGGGCCGTGGGGAGGCCGGAGACGACGGCGTCGGCACCGGCGAGCAGCGGCGCGATGCCGTCGGCCAGGGTGGCGGCCCGGGCGGTGAGTGCCCGGCGCATCTGGAGGTACATCAGCCCGGGGTTGAGGTGCGCGAACCGCCGGACGGCCGGCGAGGGCGACCACATGGTCCGGTCGGCCGTCGGCCCGACGACGACCGGCTCGACCCCGGCCCACCGCATCCGGGCGGCGCCGTCCTCGAGGACGGCCGCGGTGACGGCATACCCCTCGGCGCGGAGCGCCTGCCCCAGGCGGGCGAACGGCTCGACGTCGCCACGAGTGCCCAGCGCCAGCAGGAGGACGTGCGGTGCCCGGTCGCCTCCGTGGGGACGGTGTCGATCGCGCTCTCTAGAGAATTCTAGGTCTATGGCGAGATTCCGTGATATCTCGTCAGAGACCGGACTCGGTGCCCAGCACGTCCCGCTCGGCGGGGATGGCGTCGGGGTCGTCGCCGCCGACGGGTGGCCCCGTGGTGCCGGCCGGGTCGTCGGCGCCGCCGAGGACGCCGCCGGGCTCGGGCGCCCCGTAGGCCGTCCCCTGCTCGGGCACCTCCTGGGCGATCCGCTGGTCGATCGTCTCCTCCTCCGGGTCGTCGTCGAACTCGGAGTGGATCGGCTGGCTGGTCGGCGGGCTCCACGGCACGTCGTCGGTGGACTCCGGCTGGTCGAGGTCGACCTGGGCGCGCTCCGCCTGCTCCTCGGTGCGGTCGACCGTGCCGAAGCCGTCGTCGTCGCGGTCGCGCTCGTGCTCGGGGGTGTGTTCGCTCATGGCCCCACGGTGCCCCCCGGCGGCCCCGGGGGCAAGCCGGAGCGGGGAGGGCCGGTCGGCTCAGGCCGTCCCGAGCAGCTCGGCCGGGCCGGCCTGCGCCTCGGCGAGCACCTCGGCCAGCCGGTCGGCCGCGGCGACCAGGTCCGGCGGCAGCACCGTGCCGGGCAGGTCGGCGCCGGCGAGCTCGGCGGCCCGTCCGCCGAGGGCCAGGACCGCGTCCCCGGCGATGAGGTCGAGGGCCACCCGGCTGGCCCGCAGGCGGGCCGGGTCGTCGCCGGAGACGACGACCACCTCGGGCCGGTGCACACGCAGGGCGCGGCGCAGGTCGTGCAGCGGCGTGCTGGCCCCGAAGAAGCGGACCCGCCACCCGCGCTCGCGCAGGAGCAGCCCGTAGGCCAGCAGCGGCAGGTCGTGCAGCTCCCGCGGCGGACAGGCGAGCCACGCCTGCGGCCCGTCGCCGGTCCCCCAGCCGTCGGCCATCCGGTCCAGGGCCGACCGGACGAGCTGGGTCGCCAGGTGCTCCTGGGCCACCGAGACCTCGCCCCGCTCCCAGCCGAGCCCGACCTGCCGCATGACGGGGACGACGAGGTCGCCGACCAGCCGGTCCAGCCCCAGCCGCTCCCGCTCCCGGCGCAGGACGTCCTGGGCCGCGTCGTCGTCGAGGCCCACCAGCGCGGCGAAGAGCTCGGTACGCGCGTCCGGGGTGGGCATCCGCCCATCGTCCCACGTCGCAGGGACGGTGCCGCCCTTGACACGGGGTGTGACCGGGGTCACCCTGACAGGATCATCTCGACGCAGGGGAGTGCCATGGGGATCGTCGCGGCCGACAGCGAGGTCGGCCTGCCCGTCGTGTCGCAGCTGCGCCGCTACCCGCAGCCCGCGGCCCGGCTGGCGCTGCGCGCACTCGGGCTGGCCAGCCTCGGTGCGCGGAACGGGGTCCGGATGCACCGCGTCCTCTACCCGACGACCGGGGTGGACGGTCGGCCGACGGTGGCCTCCGGGCTGGTCGCCACGCCGGAGGGGGTGCGGCCGCACGCGGTCGTCTCCTACCAGCACGCCACCCAGACCCACCGGCTGCACGTGCCCTCCGCGCCGCACAGGCTCGAGGGCGTGATGGCCTCGCTGGCCTTCGCCGGGGCGGGCTACGTCTTCGTCGCACCGGACTACCTGGGCATGGGCAGCTCCCCGGGGCCGCACCCCTACCTGCACGCCGAGACCGAGGGCCGGGCCGTCGTCGACCTGCTGGCCGTGCTGCCGCGCGTGCTCGCCGAGGTGGGGACGGCGGTGCCCGACCGGGTCGCGCTGCTGGGGTTCTCCCAGGGCGGGCACGCCTCGCTGGCTGCGCTGGGGGAGCTGACGCGGACGGCGCAGCCGTTCGAGGTGGCCGCGGTGGCGTCGGTGGCCGGGGCCCACCGGCTGGCCGAGACCGTCGGGCCGGCGGTCCTCTCGGGGCGTTCGGCCCACCACACGACCTATCTCGCGGCGCTGGCCACCTCCTACGCCCGGGTCTACGGGCAGCCGCTGGCCTCGATCGTCCGAGAGCGGTGGGCGCGGCGGCTGCCGATCCTGCTCGACGGGCGGCGCAGCTCGATGGAGGTGGAGCTGGCGCTGCCCCGCGACCCCGCCCACCTGCTCACCCGGGAGACGGTGGACGACCTGGTCGGTGCGGGCGAGGGCTGGTTCCCCCGGCGGCTGGCGGAGAACAGCGTCGGCGACGTGGCGACGACGGCACCCGTACGGTTCTACGTCGGCGGCCAGGACGTCGACGCCCCGGCCGAGGACGCCCACCGGGCCGCCGCGCTGGTGCGCACGCACGGCGGGCGGGCCCAGGTCGTCCACGTCGGCGCGGTCGACCACAAGGGCACCGCCCTGGTGGCGGTCGGCCTGACCCGGGAGTGGTTCGACGAGGTGCTGGCCGTCCCGGAGGCCCCGGCCGACGCCGTCACGACGGACGAGGCGGACGACGGGTCCGCCACCGAGAGGGCGCTGGCCGGGCGGCCCCGGCTGCGGTCGGTGCACCTGCCGACGGTGCACCTGCCGGCCGTCCCGCGTCCGGCCGTGCACCTGCCGACGGTCCACCTTCCGACCGTGCACCTGCCGCTCGACCGCCTCCGCCACAGCGCCTGAGGGCCGCCACCGGCCCGACCTGACGAGTTGTGGTCCCCACCAGGGCCTCAACCCGACGTACGAGACGCGGCCGCTGTCGTCCGTCATGCAGCGACCGGGTCCGGGACCTGGGAACGCCTGACCTTCGGGCATTCCCGCCCGGGCTGCCGTCCCCGGTGGCGGCGGACGAACCCCGGTGTCAGAAGCTGAAGGTCGTGGCACCGTCCCCGATCCACTCCCACAGCTGGACCGAGCCGGCCTTGACGGCGTTGGGCAGGAACGCCCCGGGGTCGAGCTTCTTGGCGTCCACGCAGACGCCGCAGACGATCATCTGGCCGCCCGCCGCGGCGTAGCGGCCCAGCAGCGTGCTCAGCGGGGGGCATCCGTCGCAGGCGACCGCGGTGGCCACGCCCTCGACGGCGAGGCGGGCGGCCTCCTTGGTGAGGAACATCATCGTCGGGCGGCCGGCCTCCGCGGCGCCGACGGCGACGAGGAAGGCCACGGTCACCCGCTCGGGGTCCTCCAGGCCGGTGGTGAGGCTGATGGCTGCCTTGTTCATGACGGGTCCTTTCCCTGGTGCCCGCCGCCGTGGCGGGACACCTCGACGCTAGGGACCGGCGTGGGTGCCCCGCATCGGTGCCGACGCGCAACCGCGCGGGGCGGCAAGAGGCGGGTATGGGGTGGCACGCGCAGCGGCCGCGCTACCCCCGGGACAGCCAGCGGGTGACGGCGGCGGTCCGGGCGTTCGGGCCACCGACGCCGAGCTTGAGGTAGACGTTCTGCAGGTGACGCTCGACCGTGCGGACGGAGAGCACGAGACGCCCGGCGATGCCCTGGTTGTCCAGCCCCTGCGCCGCGAGCCCGAGCACCTCGCGCTCGCGGGCGGACAGGGCGTCGCAGCCACCGACGGGAGAGTTCTCGTGCCGGTCCTGCGCCAGGAAGGCCGTCACCTCGCGCAGGAAGACCGGCCACGCCGGCTCGTCCTCGAGCAGGATGTGGTTGCGGCTCTCGAGTGCGACGAGGCGGGCGCCGGGGATGCCGGCGGCGAGCTGGCGCCCGTGGGCGAAGTCGTTCATCCGTTCCGAGCGGGAGTGAACGACCAGGGTCGGCACGTCCACCAGCGGCAGCAGGGCGGAGGCGTCCGCCTGCCCACGCTGGCGCCGGGACTCCTGCACGGTCCGGGCAGAGGCGGCCCGCTGGTGCAGGTCGTCCATCCAGACCATCTGCTCCTCGGTGGCGTCCGGGATCATCATCTGGGTGAACACCCGCCGGAAGACCGGGTCCCTGCGGTCCCAGCCGGCCCTGATCATCGACTGGAACGCCTCCTCCAGCAGCAGGTCGTCCTCTGTGACGTGCTGGGCCGCACCGGAGTACGTGCTGGCGCACACCAGGCGGGTGACCCGGCCGGGGTGCTCCACGACATACCTGATCGAGACGGGCCCACCCTGAGCCATGGCCATGAGTGCGAACCGCTCCAGGCCGGCGTGCTCGACGACGGCCTCCAGGTCCTCCAGGCGCCGGTCGAACCCGAAGTCGGTGACCTCGCGGTCGGACAGTCCGTGGCCCCGCTCGTCGTAGCGCACGACGGTGGCCACCCGGCCCAGCTCGACGAGGTAGTGACGCCACACCGGACTGCTCCAGTCGAACTCCAGGTGGGAGAGCCAGCAGCTGTTGAGGACCAGCGGCGGGCCGGAGCCGTGCACGGCATACGCGATCGTCACCCCGTCCGCGGACCGGGCGAACCTGACCTGCTGCGACGCTGCCCCCGGCGGGTCCGCCGACATGCTCGCAGCGTAGACCCGCGGGGGCGCGTCTGAACAGGCTCAGCCCAGGCGGGCCCCCCGCCACAGGTCGATGCCGGAGTCGACCGCGTGCCGGTCGATGAGGGCCAGCTCGTCCTCGTCGAAGCTGATCCGGTCGAGGGCGCCGACGTTCTGCTCCAGCTGCTCAGGGCTGCTGGCGCCGATGAGCACCGAGCTCATCCGCTCGTCGCGCAGCGTCCACGCCAGCGCCATCTGGGCCAGCGTCTGGCCGCGCCCGGAGGCGATCTCGTCCAGCGCACGGAGGTGCTCGACGGTCTCGTCGGTGATGAGGTCGGTCGACAGGCTCTTGCCCTGGGTGGCGCGGGACCCCTCGGGGATGCCATGCAGGTACTTGTCGGTGAGCATGCCCTGGGCCAGCGGGGAGAAGGCGATGCAGCCGGCGCCGACCTCGTCGAGGGTGTCGAGCAGGGCGTCCTCCTCGGTCCAGCGGTTGAGCATCGAGTAGGACGGCTGGTGGATGAGCAGCGGGGTGCCCAGGTCCTCGAGGATGGCGGCCGCGCGGCGGGTGTCCTCGCTGGAGTAGCTGGAGATGCCGACGTAGAGCGCCTTGCCCGACCGCACGATCGCGTCGAGCGCCCCCATCGTCTCCTCCAGCGGCGTCTCCGGGTCGGGGCGGTGGTGGTAGAAGATGTCGACGTAGTCCAGCCCGGTCCGGCGCAACGACTGGTCGAGGCTGGCGACGAGGTACTTGCGCGAACCGCCGATCTGCCCGTAGGGGCCGGGCCACATGTCCCAGCCCGCCTTGGTCGAGATGACCAGCTCGTCGCGCAGCCCGGCGAAGCTGCGGCGCAGGTGACGGCCGACGTTCTCCTCCGTCGCCCCGTAGGGAGGCCCGTAGTTGTTGGCCAGGTCGAGGTGGGTGATGCCCAGGTCGAAGGCCTTCCGCAGCAACTGCTCCTGGCGCTCGAAGGTCACGTCGTCGCCGAAGTTGTGCCAGAGGCCCAGGCTGACCGCGGGCAGCTGGAGGCCGGAGCGGCCCACCCGGCGGTAGTGCATCGTGTCGTAACGGGTCGGGTCGGGCGTGTACGTCATGGCCCCAGTGTCGCGCAGCCACCCGAGCCCTTGACAACATACAACTGATTGGTTGTATGTTGTTCCCATGAACGGGACGAGCGAGGACCGGGCGGACGCCCTGTTCCACGCGCTCGCCGACCGGACGCGGCGCGACATCCTGCGTCGCGTGCTGGCCGGCGAGCACTCCGTCTCCGCCCTGGCGGCGAGCTACGACATGAGCTTCGCCGCGGTCCAGAAGCACGTCACCGTGCTGGAGCGCGCCGGCCTGCTCACCAAGCGTCGCCGTGGCCGCGAGCAGCTGGCCAGCGGCGACGTGGAGGCGGTCCGGTCGGTCGCCTCGATGCTCACCGAGCTCGAGGGGATTTGGCGGGGCCGCATCGACCGCATCGACGCACTGCTCGAGGAGAACTGACATGCCCGTCACCGACGTCACCCAGGACATCGACACCCGCACGCTGACCATCACCGCCGAGTTCGCCGCCCCCGTGGAGAGGGTCTGGCAGGTGTACGCCGACCCGCGCCAGCTGGAGAAGGTGTGGGGCCCGCCGACCCACCCGGCGACCTTCGTCGAGCACGAGCTGACGCCCGGCGCCCGCTGCACGTACTACATGACCGCCCCCGACGGGCAGCGCTACGGCGGGTGGTGGCAGATTACCGAGGTCGACGCCCCGCACCGGCTCACCTTCGACGACGGCTTCGCCGACGCCGAGCTGAACCCGGTCGACACGGCCCCGGTCTCGCACAACGTCTACACCTTCGAGGAGGTCGACGGCGGCACCCGGGCGGTGTACGTCTCGACCTACGAGTCCGCGGAGGCCCTGCAGCAGGTCCTCGACATGGGCGTCGTCGAGGGGTCGCGGCTGGCGATCAACCAGATCGACGGCCTGCTGGCGGCCTGAGCCGACGCCACCCGGCCCCGCCTCCACACCCGGGGCCGGCACGACGAAGCCCCCGGACCTGGAGGACCGGGGGCTTCGTGCTGGTGCGCGAGGGGGGAGTTGAACCCCCACGCCCTTTCGGGCACACGGACCTGAACCGTGCGCGTCTGCCTATTCCGCCACTCGCGCGAGTGCCGAGCAACAGTAGCACGCAGGCGGAGGCGCCCAGAAATTCGTGGCAGCCGCGATCCCCCGGAGTCGCACCACCCGTCCTGCCGGTCGGCGTAGTAGGGTCAAGGAGCCGCACCCCAGGAGGAACCATGGACCGTCCCCAGCGTTCCCTCGTCGCCGCCCTGTCGGCCGCCGTCGTCCTCGCGGGGTGCGGCTCGGCCGGGGGTGGTCCTGAGGACACGACCCCCACCGCGGTGGCGGGCGTCACCACGCCGGGCCCCGACGGCGGCGACGACACCGGTTCGCCGGATCCCGGCACGACTGGAGGCGATGGGGCAGACGCCGCCACGACGACGACGGCCGATACCGCGGCCGACAGCACCTCGGCCGCGGACTACCCCACCTACCCCGAGGACTACGCCCAGGCCCTTGTCGAGGCATGGGCGGACGGCGACTCGGCCCGGGTCGCGGAGCTGACCGTCGACGAGGTCGGGCTGGCCATGGGCACCTGGACCACCGATGCGGCGTGGGGAACGACCCGGGTGGACTCCCTCGACGGCCACGGTGACGTCGGACTGCGCCGGTGGGCCGTCTACTACGAGCATCCGTCGGGCGCCTCGATGACGGTGACCGTCGACGGGGACGAGCTGGGCGGGCAGGACGCCGTCGTCGGGCTGGATTACTACCTGGGGGGTGCGGCCGCGGACGCCTTCGAGCGCACGGACAGCCCCGTCAACGACTACGTCGACACCTTCCACCGGGGGATCGTCGCCCGGGACGCAGCGGTGCTGGAGCGCCTGGGCACCGACCGGGCCACGCAGGAGGCCCTGGTCCACGACCCCGCCGTGGACGAGAGTTCCGTCATCACCGACCACGGCTTCCTGTCCTTCGAGGACGAGCCCCTGCACATGCTCTACCACGTCACCGGCCCCCAGGACGCCAGCCCCGATCTCACCCGGATGCTGGACCTGGACCCACGGACCGCGACCGACGGGGGCGACGACGGCGTCCTGCGGCTCAACGTCCTGACCGACTGGCGCTGGACCTGACCCGGCCGCCTGCCGCGCCCCTCGAACAGGCCACCGACCCGCAGGTCCAGCCCGTCCCCAGACCTGGACAGTACGATCGCACGGGCGGCGTCTGCCGCCGCGACCGACCGTACCGACCAGACGAGGAGAGGCCGTGGGAGTCTTCGACCGGCTCGAGCGGGGGCTCGAGCGCGCCGTCAAGCAGCCCTTCGCCCGGGTCTTCAAGGCCGAGGTCCAGCCCGTGGAGATCGCCTCGGCCATGCGCGGGGCGATGGACGACCGCGCCGCCGTGCTGGGACCGGGCCGCACCATGGTCCCCAACGTCTTCACCATCGAGCTGGCCGAGTCCGACCACGAGCGCCTCAGCTCCTACGAGCGGGCGCTGACCGACGAGCTGGTCGCCGCCGCGGAGGACCACGCGGACGCCCAGCGCTACGTCGCCCCCGGCCCCTTCGAGGTCCGTCTCGTCGCCGGCGAGGACCTGGAGACCGGCATCTTCCGCGTGCGCCCCGCCGCCAAGGACGGGCGGGCCGGCGCCCGCGGCGAGGACCGCGGACGGTCCGCCCCCTCCCCCGACCAGGGGTATGCCGCCGCGTCCGCCGGTCCGTCAACAGCACCCCGGCGACCTGGGGGCGAGGGCCGCGACGACGCTCGTGACGCCGGCCGCGACGAGAGCCGCGACGAGGGCCGCACCGCCCAGTTCAGCCACGAGCCGGCGCCGGCCCCCAGCCGCCCGGCCCGGCCCCGGCGGCCGCGCCCCTCGCTCGAGGTGGACGGACGCCGCATACCCCTCACCGCGGCGGTGACGACCCTGGGGCGGGACCAGACCACCGCCGACGTGGTGCTCGACGACCCCGGTGTCTCCCGGCGGCACGCGGAGGTGCGGATCACCCACGACGGACCCCACCTGCAGGTGGTGCTGCGCGACCTCGGCTCGACCAACGGCACCTACCTCAACGGCGACCAGGTCGGCTCCGAGGAGCTGCGCGACGGCGACCGGATGACCATGGGCCGCTCGACCGTGGTCTTCCGGCTGGAGGGGTGAATGGGTGAGCTGACCCTCAACCTCGTCCGCCTCGGGGTCATCGTGCTGCTGTGGGCGTTCGTCTTCTCGGTCGTCGGCGCCCTGCGCAGCGACCTCTACGGCACGCGGGTGCTCTCCCGCACCGCCGGGCGGCCTGCCCGCAAGGAGTCGCGCGGCGAGCGCCGGCAGCGCCGCAAGGAGACCCCCACGCACGTGGTCGTCACCGAGGGCAGCCTGCGCGGGACCTCCGTGCCGCTGCACGAGTCCGGGCTGCTCGTGGGGCGCAACCCGGAGTGCTCCCTGGTGCTGACCGACGACTACGCCTCCGGGCGCCATCTGCGCGTCTACCCTGGCGCCGACGCGTGGTACGCCGACGACCTGGGCTCGACCAACGGCACCCTTGTCGACGGCGAGCGGATCACGACCGGCGCCCGGCTGGAGCCCGGCTCGCAGATCCGGATCGGCCAGACCGTCCTCGAGCTGCGGCGCTGACCCCCGGTCCCCATGGTCGCCTTCCGCTACGCCGCCCGCAGCAACCTCGGGCTCGGCAGCAAGTCCCGCAACGAGGACTCCGCCTACGCCAGGCCCGAGCTGCTGGTGCTGTGCGACGGCATGGGCGGGCACGCGGCCGGGGACGTGGCCTCCTCCCTCGTCGTCGGCGAGCTGGTGCACCTCGACGGTGAGTCGCACGGGGCCGACGACGCCCTCGACATCCTCGAGCGGGCGATCGAGGAGGCCAACGGGCGGCTGGCCGACGTCATGGACGTCTACCCCGACTCCGACGGCATGGGCACCACCTGCATCGCGATGATGCGCGTGGGCACCAAGCTCGCCGTGGCCAACATCGGCGACTCGCGGGCCTACCTGCTGCGCAAGGGCCGGCTGACCCGGATCACCAAGGACCACTCGTTCGTCCAGAAGCTGCTCGACGAGGGGCGGATCAGCAAGGACGAGGCCCGCCACCACCCGCAGCGGTCGCTGGTCACCCGGGTGCTCACCGGCCGCGAGGAGGACGCCCCCGACCTGTCGCTGCGCGAGCTGCACACCGGCGACCGGCTGCTGCTGTGCAGCGACGGCCTCTCGGACTACGTCGCGGAGGACACGATCGCCGAGCTGCTCGGCCAGACCGACCGGACGCCCGGCCAGGTGGCCGACCAGCTCGTCCAGGTGGCCCTGCGCGCGGCGGCCCGCGACAACGTCACCGTCGTGGTCGCCGACGTCGTCCACGCCGGGGCCGGCACGACCAAGCCGCAGGTCGTCGGCGCCGCCAGCGAGCGCCGCGGCGCCCAGGTCATCAGCCAGCTCACGCCGGCCGAGAAGGCGGCCATGCTCAGCCGGGAGGCCTCGGGGGCGCCGGCGGAGTCGCCGGTCCTGGCGGAGGAGGAGCCGGCCGGGCCGTGGGTGCGCTGGCTGCGCCGGGCGCTGGTGGCCACCGCCGCCCTGCTCGTCGTCGGCTTCGTCGGCTGGGGCGCGTGGACGTGGAGCCAGCAGCAGTACTTCGTCGGCGAGGAGGCCGGCCGCGTGACGATCTTCCGCGGCGTATCCCAGGACCTGGGCCCGCTGGACCTCAGCCACACCGAGGAGCGCACCGACCTGGCGGTCGAGGCCCTGCCGACCTTCTACCAGGACCAGGTCCGCCGCACCCTGTCCGCCGACGACCGGGCGGGCGCGGACACGATCGTGGCCGAGCTGCGGGCCCTGGCCGGTGCGGACTGCGTGCCGGTCGTCACTCTGCCCGACGGGTCGGTGACCACCGAGGTGCCCGACGACGCCGTGGCGGTGACGGTCGCCCCGGGCACGCTGCATACCGCCCCCCTGGGCCGGCGGCTGGACACCGGCGTGGGCCTGGGCAGCGGGATCGTCGCGCCGGACACGGCCGCCACCACCGACGACGCACGGCCGACCGTGCAGGTGCTGTGGCCGGAGGGATGCCCGTGAGCGCCACCGCCCCCACGCCGTCGACCGTCACCAGCCTGCGCGTGCGCAGCGGCCGGACCGTCGAGCTCCTGCTGACCCTGTTCGCGCTGGTCGTCGTCGGACTGGCCTACGTCAACGTCCAGCTGGCGACCGTCGGCGAGGTCCCGCAGCTGGTCTGGTGGCACCTGGGCACCTACGCCGGCATCGTGCTGGCCCTGCACCTCGTGCTCCGCTGGCGGGCGCGGTATGCCGACCCGCTCCTGCTCCCGCTGGCGACCCTCCTCAACGGGCTGGGGCTGGTGATGATCCACCGGATCGACGTCGGCACCGGCTCGGAGGTGGCCGCCCGGCAGCTGGTGTGGACCGGCCTGGCCGTGCTCGCCGCGGCCGCCACCCTCGTGGCCGTGCGCGACCACCGGCTGCTGCGGCGCTACACCTACCTGGCCATGGCCGCCGGCTTCCTGCTCCTGCTGCTGCCGATGCTGCCGGTCGTGGGCCAGGAGATCAACGGCTCGCGGCTGTGGGTGCGCCTGGGTCCGCTGAGCCTGCAGCCCGGCGAGCTGGCCAAGATCATGCTGACGATCTTCTTCGCCGGCTACCTGGTGAGCACGCGGGACGCGCTCTCCCTCGTGGGCCGGCGCTTCCTCGGCCTGCAGCTGCCGCGGGCCCGGGACCTGGGCCCGATCCTGGTGGCCTGGGGCCTGTCGGTAATGATCCTCGTCCTGCAGCGCGACCTGGGCTCCTCGCTGCTGTTCTTCGGGCTGTTCGTGGCGATGCTCTACGTGGCGACCGAGCGGATCAGCTGGATCGTCATCGGGATGAGCCTGTTCGTCGGCGGCGCGTTCCTGGCCTGGCAGGTCTTCGGCCACGTGCAGGCGCGGGTGACGCTGTGGCTCGACCCCTTCGCCCCCGGCCAGTCCGACCAGGTGGCCAAGGGGCTGATGGGGCTGGGGCACGGGGGGATCTTCGGCACCGGCCTGGGGGAGGGCTATCCCTACATCACCTACTTCGCCAACAGCGACTACATCGTCGCGGCGTTCGGCGAGGAGCTGGGCATGGTGGGCCTGTTCGCGCTGCTGACCCTCTACGCGCTGCTCGCCGAGCGCGGGCTGCGCACGGCCATCGGCGCCCGCGAGGGGTTCGGCAAGCTGCTCGCCGCGGGCCTGTCGTTCACCCTGGCCCTGCAGGTCTTCGTCGTCGTCGGCGGGATCACCCGGGTCATCCCCCTCACCGGGCTGACCACGCCGTTCCTGTCCGCCGGCGGGTCCTCGCTGCTGGCCAACTGGATCATCGTCGCCCTGCTCATGCGGGTCAGCGACCACGCCCGCCGCCCCGTCTCCGAGCGCCGCCAGGACCCGACGAAGGACCTGACCCATCCCCGCGGGGAGGTCCGCACCCGATGAACACCCCCATCCGCCGCCTGGCCTACGTCGTCCTGGCCATGTTCACCGCGCTCCTGCTCGCCTCGACCTGGATCCAGTTCGTCCAGGCCGACGACCTGCGCGAGCGGCCGAACAACCGCCGCACCCTCATCGACACCTACAGCCGCGAGCGCGGGGCGATCCTCGTCGACGGCGACGCCGTGGCGCGGTCGGTGGCCACCGACGACGACCTGGAGTGGGAGCGCCGCTACGACCAGGCCACCCGCTACGCGCACGTCACCGGCTACTGGTCCTTCATCTACGGCGCGGGCCTGGGGCTGGAGCGGGCCCGCAACGGCGTGCTCGCGGGCACCGACGACAGCCTCTTCTACCAGCGGCTGGTCGACGTCGTCACCGGTCGCCCGCCGCAGGGCGCCTCCCTGGAGCTGACGATCGACCCCCAGGTGCAGGCGGCCGCCGCCGAGGCGCTCGGCGACCGGCGTGGCGCCGCGGTGGCCATCGACCCCGCGACCGGGGCGATCCTGGCGATGGTGAGCCGGCCCGCCTTCGACCCCAACGCGCTGTCCAGCCACCAGCTCAACGCGGTCGAGCAGGCCTACGAGGAGCTCTCGCAGGACCCGTCCCGGCCGCTGGTCAACCGGGCGCTCGCCGGCGACCTCTACCCCCCGGGCTCGACCTTCAAGCTGGTCGTGGCGGCGGCCGCGCTCGAGAGCGGGGAGTTCACCCCCGACAGCGAGCTGGAGGGCGGGCTGACCTACACCCTGCCGGGGACGACGACCGACCTGCCCAACTTCGGCGGCGCGGCCTGCCACCCGGAGGGCACCCCCAGCCTGGCCCGGTCGGTGCAGGTCTCCTGCAACACCTCCTTCGCCTGGCTGGCCGGCGAGCTCGGCGCCGACGCCCTGCGCGAGCAGGCCGAGGAGTTCGGCTTCGGGCAGACGCTGCAGGTCCCCATGACCGCCACGCCCTCGACATACCCCGAGGACCCCGACGACGCGCAGACGGCGCTGACCGGGATCGGGCAGCACGAGGTGCGGGTCACGCCGCTGCAGGTGGCGATGATCTCCGCGGGGATCGCCAACGACGGCGTGGTGATGGAGCCCTACCTCGTCGACACCGTCCGCAACCGCGACCTGGAGGTGGCCGAGCAGACCGACCCGCGGGCGCTGTCCCGGGCCGTCTCCGGCGCCACCGCCCAGGAGCTGACCGACATGATGGTCTCCGTCGTCGAGCAGGGGTCGGGCCAGCTGGCCGCCGTGCCCGGGGTGTCCGTGGCCGGCAAGACCGGCACGGCGGAGTTCGGCGACAGCGGCGCCGCGCACGCATGGTTCACCGGGTTCGCGCCGGCCGACGACCCGCAGATCGCCGTCGCCGTCGTCGTGGAGTCGGCGACCGACAACTGGACGGGCGAGACCGGCGGCCGGGTGGCCGCACCCATCGCCCAGGCCATGCTCGAGGCAGGAGTGAGCCCATGACCGACCCCACCCGGCCGACGCCCCCACCGTCGGGGCCCGAGACGCGCGTCCTCGGCGGACGCTACGAGATCGGCGACCTGGTCGGCCGCGGCGGCATGGCCGACGTCCACGTGGGCCACGACCTGCGCCTCGGCCGCACCGTGGCCATCAAGATCCTGCGCACGGACCTGGCCCGGGACTCCTCCTTCCTCGCCCGCTTCCGCCGCGAGGCCCAGGCCGCCGCGGGCCTGAACCACCCCTCGATCGTCGGCGTCTTCGACTCCGGCGAGGAGACGGTGCACGAGGCGGGCGGCGGTGCCGCCGTCCACGTGCCCTACATCGTCATGGAGTTCGTCGAGGGCCGCACGCTGCGCGAGCTGATCAACGAGCACCGGGTGCTGGACCCCGACGAGGCCGCGCGGATCACCGCGGCGGTGCTGGCCGCGATGGAGTACGCCCACGACCGCGGGCTGGTCCACCGCGACATCAAGCCGGCCAACGTCATGGTCACCGAGGCCGGGGCGGTCAAGGTCATGGACTTCGGCATCGCCCGGGCCCTCGCCGACACCGCCGCCACGATGACCCAGACGCAGGCGGTCATGGGCACGGCGCGCTACCTGTCCCCCGAGCAGGCCCAGGGCCTGGACGTCGACGGCCGGTCCGACCTCTACTCCGTGGGCTGCCTGCTCTACGAGCTGCTGGCGGGCCGGACGCCGTTCCAGGGCGACCCCGTCTCGCTGGTCTACCAGCACCTCGGCGAGGCACCCAAGGCCCCGTCCACCCACGAGCGCAGCCTGCCCCAGGCCCTGGACGCGATCACCCTGCACGCCCTCGAGAAGGACCGGGACGAGCGCTACCAGACGGCCGGGGAGTTCCGCGCCGACCTCAACCGCGCGCGGGCCGACGAGCCCATCTCCTCGGGGGCGCAGGCCAGCTACGCCCGTGCTCTTGGGATCGCCGGGGCCGGGGCCGCCGCGGCCGCCCGCGCCCGGCGGGGCGACCCCGGCTCCGGCGACGAAGACACGCAGGTCGTCCGCCCCGCCGAGGGGGACGACACCCGGCGGTGGGGAGCCGGGGCTGCGGGCGCCGCCGCCGGGGCGGGTATGGCGTCCGCGTCCGCCTCGGGGGGTGGCGCCGCGGGCGGTCCTCCCCGCGACGGGGGCGACGCCACGGACCCGGGCCGGTGGGACCGCGCGTCGAGCGCCTACGCCTCGGACGACGACCGCTACGAACGCACCGACGAGATGCCGGTCCGCGAGCGGCGCCACCGCGGCGCCGCCCTCCTGCTCGGCATCCTCGCGCTATTGGCCGTGGCCGGGATGTCCTGGGTGCTGTGGCAGGTCGTGGGACCCGGGTCCGAGGAGGAGCCGGTCCTGGTCACGGTCGTCGACACCGTCGGGATGACCGAGCCGGAGGCCCGGACCACGCTCACGGGGCTGGGCTTCACGGTGGACTCCGAGGAGCGCAACAGCGACGCCCCCGTCGACGAGGTCATCGAGCAGGACCCGCCCAGCGGCCAGCTCGAGGAAGGCTCGGAGGTGCTCATCGTGGTCTCGGCAGGGCCGGAGGCCATCGAGGTCCCCGACCTGCTCGACATGGAGGAGCAGGCGGCCCGCGACCTGCTCGAGCGGGAGGGGTTCACCAACGTCCGCGCGGAGGCCGAGGAGGTCCACGACCCCGACGTCGAGGAGGGCCACGTCGTCAGCACCGAGCCGGAGCCCGGTGACGAGGTCGAGCCCGACCGCGAGATCGTGCTGACGGTCGCCAGCGGCCAGGTCGAGGTGCCCGACGTCGTCGGTCTGTCCAGCGACGAGGCGGCGGTGGCCCTCAACCGGCAGAACCTGGCCTACACCTTCGAGAACCGCCGGACGGCCGAGGCCGACCCAGGGACGGTCCTGGAGCAGTCCGTCGACGAGGGCGAGCTCGTCGACCAGGGCGAGGAGATCGTGCTGGTCGTGGCCGCCGAGCCCGTCCTCGTGGAGACCCAGACCGTCGAGCGGACCGTCACCTCCGAGCCCACGCCGGAGCCGGAGCCCGAGCCGACGGACGGCCCGACGGACGAGCCCGATCCGAACACGCCCGCGCCGACGGACACCGAGCCCACCACCGACCCGCCGACCGACGAGCCGGGCCCGCCGGTCGAGCCGACCGACCCGCCGGACGGGGCCGGACCGCCGTTCGTGCCGCCGGGGCAGCGGGACTGAGGGCCGTCTCCTGCCGTGCGCGGACGTTCTCGGGCGTGCGCGACGTCAGTCGTTGCGGGTGCTGTCGATCTCCTCGACCTCGCCGGGCAGCTCCACCGGGGTGGCGTACTGGGGTCGCAGGCTGCCGGCGTAGGCGGGCATCTCCATGCTCCCCAGCTCGGTCACGGCATACCCCAGCCCGATGAGCTCGGCCCAGTCGCGGTAGGTGCTGACCGTCGGGTCCTCCTCCAGCGCCGCCAGCATGGCGTCGGGGTCGCCGACGGCGGTGACGGTGTAGGGCGGGGAGTAGACCCTGCCCTGCAGGTAGAGGGTGTTGCCGACGCACTGGACCGAGCTGGTGGCGATGACCCGCTGGTCCTGCACCATCATCGCCTCGGCCCCGCCGGCCCACAGGGCGTTGATGACTCCCTGGAGGTCCTGCTGGTGGACCACGACGTCGTCGACCGAGTAGCCCTCGGGCAGCGTGTCGAGGCTGTAGCCCGCGTCGTCCAGGGTGACCTGCACGGCCGGGCCTTCGACGGGACCGAGGCCGACGGCCGGGGCCAGCGTGTCGGCGGCCCGGTTGAGCTGACGGGTCTGGCTCGTGTCGACGGCCGCCTGGAGCACGGAGACCTCCTCGCGCAGCTCCTCGGCCCGCTCGGTCAGCTCACGCACCTGCGAGTCGCGGGCGGTGATGAGGCTCGGCAGGTCGTTGACGCTGCCGACGGGGGGTCGCTCGCGGGCGAGCGAGGCGCTCGTGCCGAAGAGGAGCCCGGCGAGCAGGAACATGACGGTGACGCCGACGGTCCTGGTCGGACGCCGGGCCGTGACCGGCCGGTCCCCCGGCTCCCCGCTCGCGCTGCTCATCCCCACCAGCGTATCCGCGTATCCTGACCGTCACCCGAACCGACGAAGGAGACCCCGTGCCCGAGTCCCGAGGCCGAGAGGGCGCCAGGGAGCGCGCCCGCCGGGCCAGCGAGCTCAACACCCAGAGCAAGGCCCCCGCGTCGAACCCGCCCTGGTTCGTCCCGCTCATGAGCGGGCTGATGATCGTCGGCGTGCTGTGGGTGGCCACCTTCTACGTCACGTCCGGGATGTGGCCGATCGCCGCGATCGGCTACTGGAACCTCGCCATCGGCATGGGCCTGATCATGGCGGGCTTCGTCATGGCCACCCGCTGGCGCTGACGGCCCGGTCCAGCAGCCGGCGACGGCCCAGCGCCGCGCCGAGTTATCCACAGGCTGTCCACACACTGGGGATGAATCACACCGTTGTCATTCATTTCTGTGGATAACTCGCGCGGGCCTGTGCATGGGCCGCCGCCCCGCCGCCCCGCTGACCGGCCGACCCGACCGGCTGACCCGACCGACCACCTCGCGCGACCGATCGTGGCGCCAGGGGCCTGAAGTCGCCCGGCGACCCGACGGATCCCCATGGCGCTGCTCGCCGGCGTGCCCCCTGCGGAACGCTCTCAGCCGGTCAGCGTGAACGCCCCGGCGCCGAGCACCTGGACGATGCGGAAGACCCCGAGGCCCAGCAGCACGGCGGCCAGGCCGACGAGTCCGGGCCAGAACATCGCGCGGCGGCGCACGGCCTCCTTGTCCCGCCCGGGTGCCGAGGTCAGCAGCAGCAGGCCGCCCAGCGCCGCCCCGGTGACCGCACCCCCGATGTGCGCCTCCCAGGCGATGCCGCTGACGAAGAACGGCAGCGCGAGGTTGATCCCGATCATCACCAGGAGCGCGGTGGGGACCTGGCCCTGCCGCACCAGCAGCACGACATACAGGAGCAGCAGTCCGAAGATCGCCCCGGACGCCCCCACCACCTGCACGAACCATCCCGGCTCGAGCGGGCTGAGCAGCAGCACGCCGATGGACCCGCCCACGGCGCTGAGCAGGTAGACCAGCAGGAAGCGGACCCGGCCCAGCGCGCCTTCGAGGGTGGGCCCGAAGGCGTACAGGATGTACATGTTGAACAGGATGTGCAGCAGCGAGGTCGGCGAGTGCACGAAGGCGGAGGTGATGAACCGCCACGGCTCGCTGCCGGCGAGCACGCCGACGAAGGACAGGTCGCGGGTCAGCCCGGGCACGAGGCGCTGCCCGAGGTACACCGCGACGCACAGGCCGAGGATCGTCCAGGTGACGACGGGCGGGCCGTCGGCGACGCGGGCGCCGAACCGGGTGCGCGCCGTGGGGGTGGTGCGCGCACCCTCCTTGACGCAGTCGACGCACTGGATGCCGACGGCGGCCGGCCGCTGGCAGTCGGGGCACGTGGGGCGCCCGCACCGCTGGCAGCTGACGTAGGAGACCCGGTCCGGATGGCGTGGGCACGTGGGCGGGTCCGCCGCCCCACCGGACCCAGGGGTATGCGGCCCCGCGCCGTCACCGGGGCCGGTGGCCGGTCGGGGGTCCGCGGGGTCGGGGCCCGGTGGAGGCGGGGAGCTCACGTGCCGCGGGGTCGGGTCAGCGCTCGACGCTGACGCGCTCGATGACGACGGGCTCGACCGGCTTGTCGTTGCGGCCGGTCTCGACGGCGGCGATGGCGTCCACGACGTCGCGCGAGGGCTGGTCGGCGACCTCGCCGAAGATCGTGTGCTTGCCCTGCAGCCAGGTGGTGGAGTCGACGGTGATGAAGAACTGCGACCCGTTGGTCCCCTTGCCCATGCGCTTGCCGGCGTTGGCCATGGCGAGCATGTAGGGCTGGTTGAAGTTGTGGTCGGGGCTGATCTCGTCGTCGAAGGTGTAGCCCGGTCCGCCGATGCCCTCGCCCATGGGGCAGCCGCCCTGGATCATGAAGTTGGGGATGATCCGGTGGAAGGTCAGGCCGTCGTAGAACGGCTGCGGGCTGGTGCGCCCGGCGTCGTCCTTGTACTCCTTCTCACCCGTGGCCAGTCCGACGAAGTTGGCGACCGTCTTCGGCGCGGCGTTCTCGAAGAGGGTCAGGTTGATGTCGCCGTGGTTGGTGTGCAGCGTGACGTTCATGGCGGACAGTCTCGCACGAGGCTCCGACGCCCCCGGTCCCGTGGCGACCCACCCCCGGTGGAGTTGTGTCCGGCGACGGTGCAGGATGGGAGGCAGACAACCGAAGGAGGAGCAGTCGTGTTCTTCAAGACCGACGCCGAGCGTGCGTCCGCCCAGGCCGCCAAGGCCCGATCCGACGCCGGGGAGGCTGGCAGCATCGCCGCCACGGGGGCCCGCAACCTCGGTGCCGCCGTGCTGGCGACCCTGGCGGAGGCGACCGCCCCCAAGGACGACAGCAAGGGCCGCAAGCACGCCCAGAAGGCCCGCGCCAAGGCGCTCAAGGCCGCCACCCACGACCGCGAGGCGGCCGCCAAGGCCGCCTCCAGGGCCGCCGAGCACGGCCGCAAGGCCACGGACCTGGGGCTGGCCGCCGCCGACCGCTCGACGAGCAAGCTGACCAAGGACGCCCGCAAGCGGGCCGAGAAGGCGAGCAAGGTCGCCGGCAAGAAGGCCAAGAAGGCGAACAAGAAGGCGGAGAAGTCCGCCGGGCGTCTGGCCGCGCTGGCCGGCACCGCCGCCGTCGGGGCCCGGTCCGGGGCCAGCCACCTCGCCGAGGAGACCCGCGAGCGCGGCAGCCACCTGGCCGACAGCGCACGGGAGCGCGCCGGGCACCTCGCCGAGCGCACCGCCCCGCTCACCGCGGACGCCAAGGAGAAGGCCGGGGCCAGCGCCGCCATGCTGGCCGCCCTCGCCGCCGCCGCCCGGGAGAGGGCCGAGGAGACCCGGAACCGCGCGGTCCTGGGGATGGACCACGGCATCGACGTCGCCGTCCCCCGCGCGCAGGAGGGGGTCGCCGCCGTCGGACCGCGCGTCGACCACCTGCGCGACGTGATCAACGAGGAGCTGCTGCCCAAGATCCAGGCCATGCTGGGCGACGTCCAGGCGGGCAAGGACCGGGTGCTGACCCAGGAGGAGGGGCTGGCCGCCGCCGTCACCGGATCGCCCAAGAAGCGCAAGAAGAAGGGCGGCGTGCTCATCGCCCTGGGTCTGCTGGCCGCCGCCGGTGCCGCCCTGGCCTGGTGGCTCGGCGAGCAGGAGAAGGCTCCCGCCAAGGACCCGTGGGCCTCGCAGGCCGGCGGCGCCGACCCGTGGGCGAGCCGCACCCCCACCAGCTCCGGCACGACGCCCGAGGTGGCGGGTGCCTACGCCCCCGCCACGTCGACCACCGGCACCGCCGACGTGTCGGGCAGCGCCACCAGCCCCAGCTCGCAGAGCTTCGGGGTCGGCAGCGCCGCCGGGGCGGGAGCTGCCGGCACGGCCGCCGCCACCACCGGAACCACCGGGACCACCTCCGACAGCGGGTCCTACGAGCAGCCGCGCATGCTCGACTCGGAGGAGATCGACGAGCTCGCCAGCGACGAGCCGACGACCGCCGACGAGCAGGCGCCCGGCGAGTCCCCGACCGAGGAGATCGCGTCCGCCCGTGCGCACCACGGCGAGCCGGTCGCCCACGAGAGCGGGACCGCTTCGGACTCCGACGACGACTCGGTCGGCCACGAGGAGGCCGAGGCTCGCGACGAGGCTGACAGCGCCACCTGGTCGGGCGCCATCGACCGGTCCGACCCGGACGACCGTGCCGGCCTCGGCACCGGCCCCGACGTGGACGCCGACCCGGCCCAGCCGCCGCTCGACCGCCCCGAGGCCGAGCGCCGCTACGACGACCGGTCCACCGGCATCTGACGAGCGGCCTGCCGGACGACCGGCACCAGCGCCACGACCGAGGGCGTCCTCCATCAGGAGGGCGCCCTCGGTCGTCGCATGACCGCTTCCGGCCCTCCCCGGGGCCACAGCCCGTCACGCCGCACCTCGACACCGGCCCCCCCATGTGCCCGCCGAGGACGACCGACACGCGCGCGCCAGCCAAGGCGGTCACGGCAACCTGGTGCCCGACCCTGCGACACACCGGGCGATGGCGGAGTGACGGGTGTGGTGCGAACCTACGCTGGGTCCGACCGCCGCAGCTCGGGGAACAGGTCCTGCCGTCCGGAGGCAGCGACCGCCCCGCCCCGTGGTCGTGAGGAGGTGCGCGGCCGATGTCCCTGCCCGCACACCTGCCCGACGAGACCGAGGTCGCGCCGGCACCCCCCGCTCCGCGCGGTCCCGAGGCGCTGCGCTCCCAGCCGGCGCGCACGGCATACCCCTCCACGCGGACCAGGACCGGCTCCGGGCGCACGAGCAGCGCCAAGGGGCGCGGCCGCAGCGGCCGGCGCCGCGGGCCCGAGGGCGTCTCGCCCCGGCCCGGGTACATCCCCGGGCTGGACGGCCTGCGCGCGATCGCCATCGTCTCGGTGCTGCTGTTCCACTTCCTGCCGACGACCCTGCCCGGGGGCTACCTCGGCGTCGACGTCTTCTTCGTCGTCTCCGGCTTCCTCATCACCACGCTGCTGCTGCGCGACGTCGCCCGGCGCGGCAGGCTGGACCTGCTGAACTTCTGGAAGCGCCGCGCCCGACGCCTCCTGCCCGCCCTCGTCCTCGTCGTCCTCGTCAGCGTCACCGCCGCCCGCATGGTCGGCGGCGACCTGCTCGTGGGCATCGGCCGCCAGGCGCTCGGGGCGCTGACGTTCACGACCAACTGGCTGGAGATCGGCGCGGGGGCCAGCTACTTCCACAGCACCTCGCCGATCCTGTTCATCAACTTCTGGTCGCTGGCCGTGGAGGAGCAGTTCTACCTGCTCTGGCCGCTCGTGCTGGCGGTCGGGCTGGCGCTGACCCGGACGACCCGGCAGCGGCTCTACCTCGTCGGCGGGGTGGGGCTGGCGTCGACGATCGCCATGGCGGTCATGTGGTCGCCCAGCGAGGACGCCACCCGCGTCTACTACGGCACCGACACCCACCTCATGGGGCTCATGGCCGGGGCCGCCCTGGCGATCGCGTGGGCCGACCCGACCCACCGGGCCGGGCTGCGCAGCGCGGTATGGCGTCGCTGGCGGTGGGCGGCCGTGCTCGGGGCCCTGGTCGTGCTGGGGGCGCAGCTGCGGTGGATGGACGAGGGCTCGGCGCTGACGTTCCGGGGCGGCTTCCTCCTCGCCTCGTTGGCGACCGTCGTGCTCGTGGCCGCCCTGCTGGAGTCCGACGGCCTGTGGCGCTCGACGATGGAGCTGGCGCCGCTGCGGTGGGTCGGCGAACGGTCGTACGGCATCTACCTGTGGCACTGGCCGGTCCTGATGATCGTCGGCGCGGTCTTCCCCTACGCCGTCGGCACCACCCGCGGCTGGGTCGTGCTCGGCGGGGCGCTGGTGCTGACCCTGGTCATGACCGAGCTGTCGCTGCGGCTCGTCGAGCGGCCGGTGCGCAAGCACGGGTTCCGGCGCTCGATCCGCCGGGCGACCCGATGGGTGCGCACGCCCTGGGAGACCAGCCGCACGCCGCGGATCGTCGCCGGGACCCTGGCGGCCATGGTGCTGCTCACGGCGGTCGCGGTGGCCACCGCCCCGGAGAAGTCGCAGACCCAGCAGCAGATCGAGGAGTCCGAGGCCCGGCTCGGGGTCACCGGCGGTGCTGCCGACGGCGGGGACGACGCGGCCGGGGACGGGGGCGCGGCGGACCTGGACGCCGGCGACACCGGGATCGCCGCCGGGCAGGCCCTGGGGACGGCCGGGGACGAGGGGGCCGCAGCCAAGGATGCCGCCAAGGACGGGTCCGACGCGAAGGACGGCGCGAAGGACGAGAAGGACTCCGGGGACAAGGACAAGGACACCGACAAGGAGACCGACAAGGCCGCGGCGAAGGACGACGAGGACGGCGACAAGGAGGAGCCGGCCGACGCCGAGCTCCCCGAGGGTGCCGTGGTGGTCAACGGCTCGTCCTTCGCCCCCGACGCCGACGACCTGCTCGTCCCGGCGGGGGAGGAGATCACCGCGATCGGCGACTCCCTCGTCGTCACCAGCGCCGACGGGCTGACCTACCGCTTCCCGGGCGTCGCCTACGAGGCCCGGTCCAACCGGCAGTGGCACGACACCCTGGCCGTCATCGAGGAGTCGGTGGCCGCCGGCACCGTCCGCGACAACGTCGTCCTCCACCTGGGCACCAACGCCGGGGTCGACGAGACGGCCCTGCGGGCTGCGCTGGAGGCGTTCGGGCCGGAGCGCAACGTGGTCGTCATGGACCTCTACGTGCGCAGCTCCTTCGTCGACTCCTCCAACGAGACCATCCGCGAGGTCGTCGCCGACCACCCGAACGCGGTCGTCGGCGACTGGAACGGCACGATCAGCCAGCAGCCGCAGGTGCTGCAGTCCGACCAGGTCCACCCGGACATCGAGGGGATGCACGTCTACGCCGAGGTGGTGGCCCGGGCGTTCGACGAGCTCGCCCGCGGCGCGCAGAAGGACTGACGCGGCGCGGCCGCATACCTCTCCCCGCGGCCCCCGATGTGGCAGGCTCGACCTCGTGAACATCGTCTTCGTCGAGCCGCACTTCCCGCGCAACCAGCGCGAGTTCCCCCGGGCTCTCGCCGGGACGGGCGCCACCGTCATCGGCATCGGGGAGACGCCGCTGGACTACCTGGACGACCAGCTCAAGGACTGGATGGTCCACTACGAGCAGGTGGGCTCGGTGACCGACCTGCACCAGATGACCGAGGCGGTCCGTCGGGTGCAGGGCATGGTCTGGGTCGACCGGCTGGAGTCGACGATCGAGTCCCACCAGATGGTCGCCGCGCAGGTGCGGGAGGCCCTCGGCATCCCAGGCACGTCGGTGCGCACGACCTGGCTGTGCCGCGACAAGCCCTCGATGAAGGAGGCGCTGCGCCGGGCCGGGGTGCGCACCGCGGCCACGGTCGGCGCCGACGACGCCCAGCAGGTGTGGGACTTCGCCCGGGAGCACGGCTACCCGATCATCCTCAAGCCCCGCGACGCCGCCGGGGCCGCCGACACGCGCCGGGTGGACGACGACAGCCAGCTCGCGGCGGCCCTGGACTCCATGGGGCACTACAGCTCGATCGCCGTCGAGGAGTTCATCGAGGGCCACGAGGGGTTCTACGACACGGTCAGCATCGACGGCCAGATCGCGCTGGACTTCGCCTCGCACTACTACCCCAACGTGCTGGAGGCGATGCGCACGCGCTGGATCTCGCCGCAGTTCGTCGCGACCAACCGGGTCGACGGCGGCGGCCTCTACGACGAGATGCGCGAGATGGGCACCCGGGTCAACGCCGCCCTGGGGATCGGCACCTCCGCCACGCACATGGAGTGGTTCCACGGGCCCAAGGGCCTGGTCTTCAGCGAGATCGGCTGCCGCCCGCCCGGCGTGGGCTGCTGGGACCTCTACAACGCCGCCAACGACATGGACGTGTATGCCGCGTGGGCCGAGGCGGTCGTGCACGGTCGCATCAGCCAGCAGCCCTCGCGCAGCCACTCCGCCGGGATCGTCGCGCTGCGGCCCGACCAGGACGGGGTGATCAGCGGCTACACCGGGCTGGAGGAGGTCGAGAACCGGTTCGGACGGTGGATCATCGACGCCAACGTCCCGGTGGCCGGCACCGGCACCCAGCCGGTGGAGGCCGGCTTCATGGCCAACGCGTGGGTCCGGATGAAGCACCCCGACTACGACCACCTGCGGTTCATGCTCGACGAGGTGGGTCGCGTCGTGCAGGTCCATGCCGGCTGACCCGGTCCCGGAGGACCTGACCGCCGACCCCCGGATCACCCTGCTCGGACCGCAGCGCACCCCCCGGATCGGGCAGGTCGTGGCCGACCTCGGCCTGGCGGGGCGCCGGTTCGCCACGATCACCACCGGGTGGCGCGACCGCGAGGCCGACGACGCGCTCCTCGCCGAGCAGCTCGGCCACCGGTGCGTCAACCTCGGGCTGTGGCAGCTCATGCAGGAGGTCTGGGAGGCCGACCCCGAGCTGGCCGAGGCCGACCGGCGCCGCCGGCTGGTGCACACCGAGATGCAGGAGCTCTACCTCATCGGGCTCGAGCAGGCCGTCGAGGCCCTGCGGCGGATCCGGCAGCACACCCCCCGTGACCCCCGGGTCGTGGAGCTGGCCGTCGAGGACGTCCTGTCGATCATGCGCGAGATGGACGTGCGGCACCTGGAGCGGGTGGGCGATCTCAACCACGAGTTCTACGCCCGGTGGGAGCCGCACCACCGCGACGCCGTCGTCACCGCCCGGTTCCACGTCGGGCGGCTCGTCGCCGACACCGAGGCGGTCGTGGTCACCGGCGGGCACGTGGGGGTGCTGCTGGGTGCCCTGCACCTGTTCAACCTCGGTCCGGCGCTGGCCGCGCCGTCCGACGTCGAGCCCAGCACGCCGTTCGACCGCAGCGGCGGGCCGGACCTCGGGCCGGCCCCGCGGCTGCTGCGGCCGATCATCGCCTGGGGGGCCGGTGCGATGGCCGTCACCGAGCGGGTGCTGCTCTTCTACGACGACCCGGTGGCCGCCCCCGGTGTCTCCGAGCTGCTCATGAACGGCCTGGCGCTGACCCGGGGCGTCGTGGCCCTGCCCTCGCCCCGGGAGCGGCTGCTGATGCGCGACCAGGACCGGATGCGGATGCTGGCCGCCCGGACGGCCCCGTGGACCGCGCTGCTGCTGGAGGAGCGGGCCCAGGTCACGCTCACCGCCGACGGCCGGCTGCCCGCAGGGGCCCGGGTCCTGGGCGCCGACGGTCTGCCCCACGACCTGGAGGGAGCAGCGTGAGCCTGCCCACGCCATACCCGATCGCGCCGCGCCCGAAGGGCAAGCTGGCCATCAACCGCCTGCGGGAACGGGCCCCGCTGACCGACGCCGAGGTCGAGGAGTTCCTCGCCGAGCACGAGGTGCCCGTCGTCGAGGGGCCGCGGAGCACCTTCCTCTACCGGGGACAGGCCGACGCCGTCGCGGTGCTGCACCGGATCGTCAACCAGCCGCAGCACGTGCCGATGAAGCGGCTGGACGTGCTCGACGGCGACCCGCTGTGGTACGTCACCATCGAGCTGCCGGCGCACTCGCGGGTGGAGTACCAGCTCGAGGTGCGGCAGGGCGCGGCCGTCGAGGCGGTCAACGACCCGCTGAACCCGCACGTCGCGCACTCCCCGGTCGGCAGCTCCAGCGTCTGCCAGGCGGCAGGCTACGAGACGCCGACGTGGGTGCTGCCCCAGCCGGAGTCGAGGCCGGGGGAGCTGATCGACTGGGACCTGCCGTCGAAGGCGCTGCGACGGACCACGCACAACCGGGTCTACCTGCCCGCCCGGTTCCGGCGGTCCAGCTCCTACCCGTTGCTCGTCGTGCACGACGGGGACGACTACATCACCTACGCGGCGATGAAGACGGTCCTGGACAACCTCATCCACCATCTCGACATGGCCGAGACGATCGTCCTCTTCTCCAACCCCGGCGACCGGCTCAGGGAGTATCCCAACCACGCGCCCCATGCCCGGCACGTCACCCGCGAGCTGCTGCCGGCGCTGGAGGAGGAGCTGCCGGTCGTGCGGCGGTCGGACGCGCGGGCGCTCATGGGCGCCAGCTTCGGTGCGGTGGCCTCGCTGTCGACGGCCTTCCGCAGCCCCGACACGTGGGGCAACCTGTTCCTGCAGTCGGGCTCGTTCGTCTTCACCGACATCGGCTCCGACCACGGCGGCGGGCCGGCGTTCGACCCGGTGGTGAAGTTCATGAACCGCTACCGGGAGCGGCCGCGCCGGGTGGCCGACCGGATGATGATCACCTGCGGGGTCTACGAGCCGCTCATCGTGCCGAACCGGTCGATGGTGCCTGTCTTCGAGTCCACCGGGGCGCAGGTGCGGTATGTGGAGTCCCGCGACGGGCACTCGTGGGAGAACTGGCGCGACCGGCTGCGCGACGGGCTGTCCTGGATCTTCCCCGGCCCGCAGAAGCTCGTCTACGAATGATCGCAGACGATAGGGCTATCTCGTGTTTTTCGTAGATCAACCGATATCAACCTAGGAGAGAGATGAGCACCTCGTACCTGCTGGTGGACGGCGAGAACATCGACGCCACCCTCGGCAACAGCATCCTGGGGCGTCGGCCCCACCCGGAAGAGCGTCCGCGGTGGGACCGGCTGCTGAGCTTCGTCCAGGACACCTGGGGCAACCCGGCCAAGGGGCTGTTCTTCCTCAACGCCAGCTCGGGCCTGCCAATGTCCTTCGTCCAGGCGCTGCGGGCGCTGGGCTACACGCCGGTGCCGCTGTCCGGGCCGGCCGAGGAGAAGATCGTCGACATCGCCATCCAGCGCACGCTGGACGCGCTGGCCGAGCGCGAGGACGACGTCATGCTCGTCTCGCACGACGGCGACTTCCTCGCCTCGGTCGAACCGCTGCTGGACGGCACGCGGCGGGTCGGCCTGGTGGCGTTCGAGGAGTTCCGCAACTCGGGGTTCACCGACCTGGTGCACCGCGGGATGGAGTTCTACGACCTCGAGCACGACACGCGGGCGTTCAACTCCACGCTGCCGCGGATGCGGATCATCCCGATCGAGGAGTTCGACCCGGCGCAGTTCCTCTGAGAGGGACTGCCTCCCGGCGGGGACGTCCCTGCCGGGAGGTCGCGACGCGACCGCATCGTGACCTGCCGGTGCTTCCCCCCGACCCTCGGCCGTGGCACTCTTGGAAGGACCAAGCAGTGACCTGCATCACACGAGGTTCCTGAGGAGGTCGTCGTGTCGGATCGGGAGGTGCCGCCCGTCGAGGTGGCCCCGTGCACCAAGGACGGCTCGCTGGCGGGCTTCGTCATCTCCAACCGGTGGCCGGACGACACCCTGGAGTGGACCAACTTCCTGCTGCTCGCGGTCCAGATGGCGGCGGTGCCGGGACTGCTCGGCGGCAGCACGGTCTTCCGGGTCATCGAGGAGCCGCCCGAGGGCGCCGAGCACGCGGTCGGCCTGGTGCTGGCCGAGGTGCAGGTCGGCGACCTGGGCCAGATGGTCCCCGGGCGGTATGCCGCGCACCCGCCCCCCGGTCTGGCGGTGCTCCACCCGCCCGGCTCGACCCTGGCGTCGGTGCCGGAGTACGCCACCGCCTCCGGCTGCCTCCTCCTGCCCGGCCTGCCCGACCTAGGGCTGGACCACCGCGCCGCGTGGGTCGAGGCCGACGCCCAGGGTCACGTCACCCGGATGACGAGCCGGGCCAACGTCGACCCCGGGTCGGACGTGGACACTGCGGCGCTGGCGCTGCTGCTGGCCGCGTGAACCTGCCGGACGACGACCCGCCCTGGCCGGTACGTTGGTCGGCATGCGGCACCTGGCCAAAGACCTCGACCTGCTGACCGAGCTGCACGAACAGGTGCTGCAGGAGGCGGGGCAGGGTGACCTCGTCGAGGTCCTGCGACGGTTCCAGGATCCGGACGGGTCCGACGACGGGGACCTCGCTCCTCCCCGGGGGCCGGACCAGGTCGCCGCCGTCAGTCGCGCGGCCACCGTCCGACTGCATCTGACCAACCTGGCCGACGAGCGTCACCGCGCCCGCTCGCTCCGCACCGAGGACGGCGAGCACGGGGGGTCGGTCGACACCGGCGACGTCGGTCCGACGGTGGGGAGCGTGGGACCCCAGGCCCGTGACCGGTTCGCGCGGATGTGCCTCCACCCCGTGCTCACGGCCCACCCCACCGAGGCGCGGCGTCGCGCGGTGACCACCGCGCTGCGCCGCCTCGCCGAGCAGCTCGACCGGCACGCCGACCCGACCTCGGGGCCGACCGAGCGGGCGTTCGCCCGTCGGCGCATGCTCGAGGACATCGACATCCTGCACCGCACCTCGACCCTCCGCACGACCCGCCCCCAGCCCGTCGACGAGGTCAGCACGGTGCTGTCCATCTTCGACACCACGGTCTTCCGTGCCCTTCCGCGTTTCCAGCGGGCGGTGGAGGCGGCGTTGGCCGCCCAGGACGAGGGGCCCGTCGACCAGGAGCTGCCCTCCCTCGTGCGCTACGGGTCATGGGTCGGCGGCGACCGCGACGGCAACCCCCACGTGACGGCCGAGGTCACCCGGGCCACGATGGAGGCGCAGGCGGGCGTGGCGCTGCGGACGCTGCAGGCCAACGTCGAGCGGGTGGCCCGCTCCCTGACGATGGACGAGGAGGGGACCCCGCCGTCCGCCGCGCTCCGGGAGGCGCTCGCCAACGACGCCGTTGCCCTTCCGGGCGACTTCGCCGGGATCGCCAAGGACTCCCCCTCGGAGCCCCACCGGCAGAAGCTGCTCGTCGTCGCCCATCGGCTGGAGGCCACCGCCCAGGGCGCGGCAAGCACGGCATACACCGACCCCGAGGAGCTGCTGGCAGACCTGGCCCTGGTCCGCACCTCCCTCCGCGACGCGGGTGACCGCAGGGCCGCGGACGGGGAGCTGCTGCACCTGGTGTGGCTGGTGCAGACCTTCGGGTTCCACCTGGCCGAGCTCGAGGTGCGTCAGCACAGCGGGGTGCACGTGCAGGCCCTGGTCGAGCTGCTCGGTCACGTCCGGGCCCACGGCGCCACGGTCGACGGACGCCCCGTGGACGAGCCCGAGCGGGCCGCCCGCGACCCGCAGGTCCTGGATGCCCTGGCCCGGCACGGGTGGCCCATCGCCTTGCCGGAGCTGTCCCCGGCCACGCGCGAGGTGCTAGACACGCTGCGGGTCATGTCCTGGCTGCAGCAGCGCTGGGGGGTGCGATGCTGCGGACGCTACATCGTGTCGTTCAGCCAGGGCGCCGACCACCTCGTGGCGGTGCGGGCCCTGGCCCGGCTGGCCGTGGGGGACAGGCCGCTGCGCCTGGACGTGGTCCCGCTCTTCGAGACGGGTGAGGACCTTCGGGCCGCCGGCAGCACCCTGGAGGAGTGGCTGGCGCTGCCGTCCACCCGCTCGTGGCTTGAGGAGCGCGACCGCCGGGTCGAGGTGATGATGGGCTACTCGGACAGCGCCAAGGACATCGGCCCCGCGGCTGCGACGCTGACCCTGCACCGGTCCCAGCAGCAGCTGGTGAGCTGGGCCTCACGGCACGACGTCGAGCTGACCATCTTCCACGGGCGCGGAGGCTCTCTGGGGCGGGGTGGCGGGCCGCTGCACCGCGCCATCACCGCCCAGCCCACCGGCTCGGTCGACGGTCGGTTCAAGGTGACCGAGCAGGGGGAGGTGATCTACGCACGGTATGCCGACGTGCGGCTGGCCCAGCAGCACCTCGAACGCATGGCCTCCGCGGTGCTCCTCGCTGACTCACCCGACGTCGTGCGTCGGCGCGAGCGGGCCGGGGAGCGCCACGCCGCCCTGGGCGAGCGGCTCGAGCTGGCCAGCAGGACCGCCTACCGCGCCCTCATGGACACCGGCGGGATCGCCGACCTCGTGGCCGAGGCCAGCCCCCTGGACGTCCTGGGGGACCTGCGGCTGGGCTCCCGTCCCGCCCGTCGCGGGGCCGGGTCTGGTCGGAGCCTGGCCGACCTGCGGGCGATCCCGTGGGTCTTCGCGTGGTCGATGACCCGGGTGAACCTGCCCGGCTGGTACGGCCTCGGGACCGCCCTCGCGGCCGAGACGGACCGGGACGCGCTGCGCGCCGCCTACCGGGAGTGGCCCGTCCTGTCCTCGATGCTGGACGTGGCCGAGATGAGCCTGGCCAAGAGCCACGAGGAGCTGGCCGGGGAGTTCCTGGACCGCGCCGGCCGCCCGGAGCTGACGGCGACCATCCTGGCCGAGATGCGACGCACGCGCGAGCAGGTGCTGGACGTGCTCGGCCAGACCACCCTCCTCGAGCACAAGCCCCACCTGAGGACGGCCGTCGAACGACGACAGCCGCTCATCGACGCCCTGAGCCGCGTGCAGCTGCGCTGCCTCGAGGAGCTCGATGCCACCGGGGCGGACACGGAGGAGGGGCGGCCCTGGCACCGCGCGCTCCTGCTGACCATCAGCGGCATGGCCGCCGGTCTGCAGAACACCGGCTGAGGCCGGGCGGGGGACTACTGGCACCACACCCCTGGTACCCGACTGCCCACCGGTCCTCACCCGGGCGCGTCCTGAGCCTCCTGGGCCGTGACGTGTCGCACCACCCGCTGGGGGAACGGGATCTGGACCCCTGCCCGGTCGAGCCCACGCTTGAGCGCCATCGCCGCCGCGCTGCGGGCGGCCCAGGTGGACGCCATGTCCGAGGCGTGTCAGAACATCACCGCGAACGTGATGGCGCTGTCCCCGAACTCCTGGGCCCAGGCCTTGGGGGTGGGGGTGTCCTGCAGCTCGTCCAGACCGGCGAGCGACTCGATCAGCACCCGTTGCGCGAGCGCCAGGTCGGTGTCGTAGGCCACCCCGACCACCAGCGTGGTGCGACGCAACGGCGTCCGGGTGTGGTTGACGATCGGGTGGCGCAGCACCTCGGCGTTGGGCAGGACCACGTCGAGACCGTCGTAGGTGCGCAGCCGCGTGGCGCGCAGGTCGATGTCCAGCACGGTGCCCTCGTAGTCGAGGCTGGTGATCTGGTCCCCCACCTTGAAGGGCCGGCGGGCCTGGATGAGCCGACCGGCGAGGAAGTTCTGCAGCAGGTCCTGGGCGGCGAAGGCCACCGCGATGCCACCGACGCCCATCGCCCCCAGCAGCGGCCCCACCTCCAGGCCGCTCACCCGCAACGCCCACAGGCTGCCGAGGATGAAGACGGCCACGCTGGAGAAGCGGCCGACCTGACGACCGGTGTGGCGCTGCCCGTCGGCACCGTCGATCCCCCGGGTCAGCAGGCGATGGATGACCAGGCTGAGGAGGACGGTGACGACGAACACGAGCGCGCCGGACCAGGCGGGGCCGAGGTCCTCCAGCAGGCCGTTCAGGTCCGACATGGGAACGAATGTCTCACAGGCGACGGCCCGGGGGAGGCTCAGCCAGGTTCACCCACGCTCCGTGGTCCGGGGCCCGCTGCTAGCGTGCTGGACAGAGCAGGAGTGGTGCGGATGACCGACAGCTGAACACGACAGAGGCCCTCCCCGCGGAGCGGGAAGGGCCTCTGACCTGGGTGGAGGCGAGGGGACTCGAACCCCTAACCCCCTGCTTGCAAAGCAGGTGCGCTACCAATTGCGCCACGCCCCCGTGCGCGGCCGCAGCCGCGGGGACCACCGTCTTGTGTTGTCCTCCGCCTCGGACCGGGCAGGTCCGGCGACCTACTGACCGGGGTTGGTGTCCACCTCGTCGGTGGCCTCGGCCCACAGGTCGCGCTCGGCCTGGGTGTCCTGCATCTTCTTCAGCGCCGCCAGCCCGAAGGCCGCAGCTGCCAGCACGAGCAAGCGGTTCATCTCGTCCCTCCCGGGATGTCGAGGATGGTCTGGTGGGCCTAACAGGACTTGAACCTGTGACCTCTTCCTTATCAGGGAAGCGCTCTAACCGTCTGAGCTATAGGCCCGTGCGTGCAGGTCCGAGGAGCGCAGCACGCGACGCACGAGGCTACCGTACCAACGCGCGGTGCTCCAAAACGCGACCTCCCCGCCGCCCCTACCGCCGCAGCCACCGCAGGTGCTCGTTGTCCCCCAGCAGCTCCAGCCGGCGCCACAGCACCGACCCGGGCACGGCCTGGCTCGCGTGGCAGCGCACCGCCCGCAGCTGGCGCTCCCGGTCGACCGTCAGCACGAGGTCGACGTCGGCCTCCTCGTGCCCGTCGAAAGGCGCGCCGTACTCCTCGCGCAGGCCCGCCGCCACCGTAAGCGGCAGGGTCCACCCCAGCACGGGTATGCCGAGCACGTCGCCCGCGCGCACGGCCGCTTCCGTCGCGGCGGCGTGGTCGCGGTGGCCGGTGACCCCGGTGAGGTCGAAACCGACCAGGGCTTCGGCCCCGGTGCGCCGGGCGGCGGCGACCACCTGCTCGGTGAGCTCCTCGAGGTCCACCTCGCCCAGAGCCCCGTCAGGGTAGGTCAGCAGCGCCACGTCGCCGACACCCAGCTCCTCCGCCGCGGCCGCCAGCTCCCCGGCCCGCAGCGCCGTCAGGTCGCCCGGCACCCCGTGCAGCGTCGAGGCCTCCCCGCGCGTCAGGCAGAGCACCGAGACGCCAACGCCCGCGTCCCGCAGCGCGGTGAGCACGGCGCCCAGGCCGAACGACTCGTCGTCGGGGTGGGCGACGACGGCCAGCACGGACCGCCAGGCCGGCAGGGTGGACTCCATGGGCTCATCCTTCCTCGTCACCGTCGGGACGGGGCCAGGGCCTCCCCCGGGGTATGCGGTCGGCTCACTCGTCGGAGAGCGTCACCTGGGCGCCGCCGACGAGGGCGGCGCAGATGTTGTAGAGGAAGGCCGTCAACGTCGCCAGGGCGGTCAGCAGGAAGACGTTGAGCACGCCCAGCACCGCCGCCAGGGAGACCACCCGGCCGAAGCCGAAGTAGTCCATGAGGTCGAAGGAGGGGCCGCCGGCCTCGCCGCTGGTCACCTGGACGAAGAAGTCGCTGATCGTGGAGAAGACGTTCATCCCCGACAGCACCGTCCACAGCACCGCCACCATGACGACGCCGGCGATGCCGAGCGCCACCGAGACGAGGAAGCTGATCTTCAGCACCGACCACGGGTCGATCCGCTGGGCGGTGAGCCGGACCCGACGGGGCCCGGTGCGCCGGGGGGCCGGTCGACCGCTCCGGGCAGCGCCGGGGCGGGCGTTGCCCGTCGTGCGGGCGGTCCCGGTGCCGGGGCCGCCCGGCTGACGCGAGGCCGAGGACCGGCCTGCCGTGGCGCCGGCGGCGGACCCGGAGGCCAGGCCGGCGGTGGCCCCGCGCAGCGCCCGCGCCTTGCGGGCGGCCAGGTCCCGGCCCTGGGCCGTGCGGGCCATGGCGCCGTCGCGCATCTTCTCGGCCGTCGAGCGCTCGTCGGGGCCACCGCCGGCGCCCTTCGCCCCGGAGCCCTCGGCGTCCTTGGCGGGGGCGTCCTGCGCCGGTCCCGCCCCGGCGGGCCGTCCCGACCCACGGTCACCGTCCTCGCCGGGACGGACCCGGGGGTTCACCTGGGTCTCGTCGCCGGACGTGGTCGAGCCCGGCTGGGCGCCGTGGGTCGTGCTCATGCGTCGTCTCCCGTGCCGGTGTCGTCGGTCCCGGTGCCACCCTCGGTCGTGCTGCTGCCGGTGGTCCGGCCGCCGCCGGCGGGCGTCTCCTGCTCCGACGGTACGGCATCGGCCGGTGCGGCGACATCCTCCGCGCCGTTCGGGGCCGTCGCGGGGGCGACGTCGAGGTCGTCCACGTCGGCCGCGATCTCCTCGACGTTCTCCACCGCGTCCTTCTCGGTGTTGCGGGCCACGGCCACGATCGAGTCGTTGCGGCCCGGCTTGGCGAACTGCACCCCGGAGGTGTCCCGGCCGGTGACGCGCACCTGGTCGACCGAGGAGCGCACGACGTTGCCGCGCTCCATGACGACGAGCACCTCGTCGCCCTCGTCGACGGTGAGCGCACCGACGAGGTCGCCGCCGCGCTCGCTGGCCTTGGCCACCTTGATGCCCAGGCCGCCGCGTCCCTGGACCCGGTAGGCGGACACGGGGGTGCGCTTGGCCATCCCGGTCTCGAAGACGACGAAGACGTAGGGGTCCTCGCCCGAGGGGACCACGGACATGGACAGCAGGTGGTCGTCGCCGCGGAACTTCATACCCGTGACGCCGGAGGTGGCGCGCCCCATGGGGCGCAGCTGCTCGTCGGTGGCCGTGAAGCGCACGGACTGGCCCTGGCGGGAGACGAGCAGCACGTCGTCCTCGGCCGAGGCCAGCTGGGCCCCGACGAGCTCGTCGCCCTCGCGCAGGTTGACCGCGATGAGGCCGCCGGAGCGGGGGGAGTCGTAGTCGCCCAGGCGGGACTTCTTGACCAGCCCGTTGCGGGTGGCCAGCAGCAGGTAGGGCGCCTGCTGGTAGTCCTGAACCGTGAGCACCTGGGCGATCTGCTCGTCGGGCTGGAAGGCCAGCAGGTTGGCCACGTGCTGGCCCTTGCCGGTCGGGCCGCCCTCGGCGAACTCGTAGGCCTTGGCCCGGTAGACCCGGCCCTTGTTGGTGAAGAACAGCATCCAGTGGTGGGTGCTGGTGATGAAGAAGTGGTCCACGACGTCGTCGGCCCGCAGCGCGGCGCCGCGGCGGCCCTTGCCCCCGCGGTTCTGCGGGCGGTACTCCCGGACGGGGGTGCGCTTGACGTAGCCGCCGCGGGTGATGGTGACGACCACGTCCTCCTCGGGGATGAGGTCCTCCATCGACATGTCGCCCTCGTCGGGGACGATCTTGGTGCGCCGGTCGTCGCCGTAGCGGTCGACGATGGTGCCCAGCTCGTCGGCGATGATCGAGCGCTGCCGCTCGGGCCGGGCCAGGATGTCGTGGTAGTCCTCGATGAGCGCCTGCAGCTCGTCGTGCGCCTCGATGATGCGCTGCCGCTCCAGCGCCGCCAGGCGCCGCAGCTGCATGTCGAGGATTGCCCGTGCCTGCACGTCGTCGATGCCCAGCAGCTCGATCAGCCCGTCGCGGGCCTCGTCGGCCGAGGGGCTGCGCCGGATGAGGGCGATGACCTCGTCGAGCATGTCCAGGGCCTTGAGCAGGCCGCGCAGGACGTGGATCCGCTTCTCGGCCTCGTCGAGGCGGTACTGCGTGCGCCGGACGATGACGTCGACCTGGTGGTCGACCCAGTGCCGCACGAACGCCGAGATCGGCAGGGTGCGCGGCACCCCGTCGACGAGGGCGAGCATGTTGGCGCTGAAGTTGGCCTGCAGCTGGGTGTGCTTGTAGAGGTTGTTGAGCACGACCTTGGCGACGGCGTCACGTTTGAGGACGATGACCAGGCGCTGGCCGGTGCGGCCGGAGGTCTCGTCGCGCAGGTCGGCGATGCCGGCCAGGCGGCCCTCGTTGACCAGCTGGGCGATCTTGCGCACGAGGTTGTCCGGGTTGACCTGGTAGGGCAGCTCGGTGACGACCAGGCACTGGCGGCCGTGGATCTCCTCGACCTCGACGACGGCGCGCTGGACGATCGAGCCGCGACCGGTGCGGTAGGCCTCCTCGATCCCCTTCTTGCCCAGGACGAGCGCCCCGGTGGGGAAGTCCGGCCCGGGGACCAGCTCGAGGGTCTTCTCGAGCAGCTCCTCCCGGCTGGCCTCGGGGTGCTCCAGCAGCCACTGGGCGGCGGAGGCGACCTCGCGCAGGTTGTGCGGGGGAATCTGGGTGGCCATGCCGACGGCGATGCCGGCCGAGCCGTTGACCAGCAGGTTGGGGAAGCGCGACGGCAGCACCGACGGCTCCTTGGTCTTGCCGTCGTAGTTGTCGACGAAGTCGACGGTGCCTTCCTCGATGTCGCGGACCATCTCCAGCGCCAGCGGGGCCATCCGGCACTCGGTGTACCGCGGGGCGGCCGCCCCCTCGTCGCCGGGCGTGCCGAAGTTGCCCTGCCCGGAGATGAGCGGGTAGCGCAGCGACCACGGCTGGACCAGGCGCACCATCGCGTCGTAGATCGCGCTGTCGCCGTGCGGGTGGTAGTGGCCCATGACGTCGCCGACGACGCGCGCGCACTTGTTGAAGCCGCGGTCGGGGCGGTAGCCGCCGTCGAACATCGCGTAGACGACCCGGCGGTGCACCGGCTTCAGGCCGTCCCGCACGTCCGGCAGCGCGCGCGAGACGATGACGCTCATCGCGTACTCGATGTAGCTGCGCTGCATCTCGGCGTTGAGGTCGATCGCCTCGGTCCGGTCGCTGTCGCCCGGGGACCGGTCCACCGGCGCGGTCTGGGGGTCCGGGTTCTCCGCGTCGACGCCGGCGCCCGAGGGCAGGTCGCCGGTCACGTCGTCGGGGGTCTGGTCGTCAGCCATCGTCTCTCTTCGGTCCTGTCGGTCGGATCAGGTCGGGTATGCCGTCAGTCAGGGGGGCTTCGCCCCCCCGACCACCCCCCGGTATGCCTGCGGCGGAGGGCGCCGGGGGCTTCAGATGTCGAGGAACCGCACGTCCTTGGCGTTGCGCTGGATGAAGCCGCGCCGGGACTCCACGTCCTCGCCCATGAGCACCGCGAAGATCTCGTCGGCCGCGGCCGCGTCGTCGATCGTCACCTGCAGCAGCACCCGGGTCTCGGGGTCCATGGTCGTCTCCCACAGCTCCTGGGGGTTCATCTCGCCCAGACCCTTGTAGCGCTGCACGCCGGAGTCCTTCGGCAGCCGCCAGCCCTTGCTCAGCCCCTCGCGGTAGAGCGCGTCGCGCTCCCGGTCGGTGTAGGCGAACTGGTGGTCGGCGTTGGTCCACTTGAGCCGGTAGAGCGGCGGCTGGGCCAGGTAGACGTAGCCGTGCTCGATGAGCGGGCGCATGAACCGGAACAGCAGGGTCAGCAGCAGGGTGCGGATGTGCATGCCGTCGACGTCGGCGTCAGCCATCAGCACGATCTTGTGGTAGCGGGCCTTGGTGATGTCGAACTCCTCGCCGATGCCCGTGCCGAAGCCGCTGATGAGGGCCTGCACCTCGAGGTTGGCCAGCACCTTGTCCAGCCGCGCCTTCTCGACGTTGAGGATCTTCCCGCGGATCGGCAGGATCGCCTGGTGGTGCGGGTCGCGCCCGGACACGGCGGACCCGCCGGCGGAGTCGCCCTCGACGATGAACACCTCGGAGGTGGCCGGGTCCTTGGACTGGCAGTCCTTGAGCTTGCCCGGCAGCCCGAGGCTCTCCAGCGGACCCTTGCGCCGGGTGGCGTCGCGCGCCTTGCGGGCGGCCATCCGGGCGTGCGCGGCCTGCACCGCCTTGTTGACGATGGCCCGCCCCTCGCGGGGGTGGGCGTCCAGCCAGGAGCCGAAGCGCTCGGTCATCGCCGCCTGGACGAAGCCCTTGACCTCGGAGTTGCCCAGCTTGGTCTTGGTCTGCCCCTCGAACTGCGGCTCGCCGAGCTTGACCGAGATGACGGCGGTCAGGCCCTCGCGCACGTCGTCGCCGGTGAGGTTGTCGTCCTTGTCGCGCAGCACCTTGTTGGTGCGGGCGAAGTCGTTGACCAGCCGGGTCAGCGAGGCCCGGAAGCCCTCCTCGTGGGTGCCGCCCTCGTAGGTGTTGATCGCGTTGGCGTAGGTGTGCACCGACTCGCTGTAGGCGGCCGTCCACTGCATGGCGACCTCGAGGCTGAGCGCGCGCTCGGTGTCCTCCAGCTCGAAGGCGATGACCTCGTCGTGGATCGGCTCGGCCCGCTTGGAGCGGTTGATGTGCTTGACGTAGTCGAGGATGCCGTCGGCGTAGCGGTAGGTGACGCTGCGGTCCTTCTCGGCGCGGGCGGCCTCGTCCTCGGCCTCGGCGACCGCCTCGGGGTCCTCGTCGGTCTCGACGGGCCGCTCGTCGGTGAGCGTGATCGACAGCCCCTTGTTGAGGAAGGCCATCTGCTGCAGCCGGGCGCGGAGGGTCTCGAAGTCGAAGACGACGGTGTCGAAGATGTCCGGGCTGGGCCAGAAGGTGATCGTCGTGCCGGTCTCGTCCTCGGGGATCTGCTCGTCCACGGACAGCGGGGCCACGGGCACGCCCAGCTCGTAGGCCTGGCGGTGGACCCGGCCGTTCTGGCGCACCTCCACCTCGAGCCGGTCGGAGAGCGCGTTGACGACCGAGGAGCCCACGCCGTGGAGCCCGCCGGAGACCTTATAGCCGCCGCCGAACTTCCCGCCGGCGTGCAGCACGGTGAGGACGACCTCGACCGCCGGGCGGCCCTCGCCCTCGTGCATGCCGGTGGGGATGCCGCGGCCGTTGTCGACCACCCGGCACCCGCCGTCGGCGAGCAGGGTGATCTGGACGCCGTCGGCATACCCCGCCATGGCCTCGTCCACCGAGTTGTCCACGATCTCGTAGACGAGGTGGTGCAGCCCTCGCTCGCCGGTGGAGCCGATGTACATGCCCGGCCGCTTGCGGACGGCCTCCAGGCCCTCCAGCACGGTGATCGCCGAGGCGTCGTAGGCCGGCGTCGTGGCCAACGACCCGGGATCCCCCTCCGTCGGTGTCGCCTCCGGAAGCTCCGGCATCGCCGGCTCGTCAGGGATCTCGGGACCGACCTGGGGCACGGTGCTCCTCGGGGTGGAAGGTGGACCACGGGACGTGGAACGGACAACAGGTCGATGTTACCCGTTGGGTGGTGCGAAGACCGCATTCCACAGCCTCTTTCGCGGCCTTTCCCCGCCCGTCTGGCGACGGAACGGACGGCCGGACCACCCCCTCCACGTCACCGGGGGTGTCCGGGCCTCTGCGAGGCCGTCAACCGTAGGTGTCCCGCGGTCCCCGCCCACCGGCCGACAGCGGCCCCTTGCGCCAGGACGGGCCCCCCGGCCCGCGGACCACGATCTCGGTGACGATGCCGCCGCCGACCTCCTGCTCGATCCGGCCGAGGACCGTGGAGACCAGCAGCCGCATCTGGGTGGCCCAGGCCGTGGAGGCGGCCCGGACCGTCAGCGTGGTCCCCTCAAAGGCGACCACCTCGACGTTGTCGGCCACGCGGTCGCCGACGATCGTGCGCCACCGGCCCACGACCGAGCCGACCTGCACGTCCGTGTCCCAGCCGCGGGCGGCGACGAGACGGTCGATCTCGGCCCCCACGGGGTGGGGGTCGCGGTCGTCGCGCGAGGTCGTGCTCGCCGTCGGCGCCCGTCGCTGACGGCGGCTGCCCGCGGGGGACCCGGGACGCAGGCCCCTGGCCCTGGCCGCCCTCCGGGCACGGGCCAGCGCCTCGTGGGCGGCGTCGAGCGGTCCCGGCTCGTCGTCACCGGGCAGCGCCGGTTCCCCCGGGGGGGTCGTTCCGCTGCCCATCGCCTGCTCCTGCGTCGTTCCGGTGCCCGTCGTCCTCGATCATCCCACCGCTCTGCCGCCGGCCCCGCGCCTGGTTCTGCTCGACCGCGGCCCCGATCCCCAGCCCGAGCGCCACGCCGACGCCGGCGAGGATCAGCCAGAGGACGTCCCCGGAGATGGCGAACATCACCGCCCCGATCCCCGCCCCCGCGACGATGCCGTACATCATGCCCGCCTGCGCGGGCGTCACCCGAGGACCAGCCATGCTCCACCACTCCCTGACGGCGGACCGCCGACGGCGGCGTCCGCACCTGCTGCAGGCTACCCGCGATCCTCCGTCGTGGCCCGGGGGACCACCGAGCCCAGGGTGACGTCGAGGACCCGTCCGTCGGCGACCAGGCCGGCGGGCACGTCGTCGGGGACGGCCGCGGTGACGAGGACCTGCTCGCAGTCGGCGACCAGGTCGGCGAGCCGTCGGCGCCGCCCGGTGTCCAGCTCGGCGAAGACGTCGTCGAGGACGAGCACCGGGTCGGTCCCCAGGTCGTGCCGCAGCAGGTGGAACCCGGCCAGCCGCAGCGCCAGGGCGAGGCTCCACGACTCCCCGTGGCTGGCGTAGCCCTTGGCCGGCAGGTCGCCGAGGGTCAGCACCAGCTCGTCCCGGTGCGGGCCCACGAGGCTGACCCCGCGCTGCTGCTCCTGCTCGCGCACCTCCTCGATGGTGGCGAGGAGGGCGGCGACGAGCTCCTCCTGGTCGGGCACCTCCCCGCCCGCGACCGCCTCGGCCACCTCGGCCCGCAGGGACGAGCGGTAGGTCGCGTCGGCCAGGGTGTCGGCGTCGGCGATGGTGCGGTAGGCGTCGGCCAGGTAGGGCCGCAGGTCGCGCAGCAGCCGCAGCCGGGCGTAGACGAGGGCCCCGCCGATGCGGGCCAGCTGGTCGTCGAAGACCGCCAGCGTGGCCGACGCCGAGGCGCGGGCCTCCTCCACGCTCTCCCCGGGGGCCAGCCGTGGCCCCTGTCCCCGCCGGGGCGCGCGCCACAGTCCCGAGGCCTGACGCAGCAGGGTGTTGCGCTGCTTGAGCGCCTTCTCGTAGTCGGCGCGGACGCCGGCCCAGCGGGGCTGCCGGGCCACGAGCAGGTCGTCGAGCAGCCGCCGTCGTTCTGACGGGTCGCCCTTGACCAGGGCCAGGTCCTCGGGGGCGAAGAGCACCGTGCGCAGGTGGCCGAGGACCTCGCGCTGCCGGCCGACGGGGGACCGGTTGACCCGTGCCCGGTTGGCGCGTCCCGGCACGATCTGCAGCTCGAGGAGGGTCTCGTGCCCGTCCTGGACGACCGTGGCCCGCACGACGGCGCTGTCCGCCCCGGCGCGCACGAGCGGGGCGTCCTGGGCGACCCGGTGCGAGCCGAGGGTCGCCACGTAGCCGGCGGCCTCGACGAGGTTGGTCTTGCCCTGCCCGTTGCGGCCGAGCAGCACCGTCACCCCGGGCCCGAGCTCGACGGTGGCCGAGGGATAGCTGCGGAAGTCGGTGACCGAGAGCTCGCGCAGGTGCACCGGTGGGAGGACCCTGGCCCGCTCAGGCGGGGTCGGTGTCGCCGCTGCCCGAGGTGGGCCCCTGGCCGTCCTCGGTCCGACCGGTGCCCGAGGAGGGACCGGCCTCGGTGGCCGCCTCGTCCGAGGACCCGGACCCGTCGTCGGCGCCGACCCGGCGCTCGCCCGAGTCGTCCTGCTTGGGCTCCGCGCCGCCGTGCACCTCGACCTCGCCCTCGGTGCGGGTGTCCGGGTCGTCGAGCATCTCGACCGCGTGCCCGCCGAACTGCCCGCGCAGCGCCGCAACGGCCTGCATGGCCGGGGAGTTCTCCTGGCGCGAGGCGAACCGGGCGAAGAGGGCGGCGCTGATGACGGGCATCGGCACGGCCATCTCGATGGCCTCCTCGACCGTCCAGCGGCCCTCGCCGGAGTCGGTGGTGTACTCGCTGATGCCCTCCAGGCCGGGGGTCTCGTCGAGCGCCTTGACGAGCAGGTCCAGCAGCCAGGAGCGCACGACGGTGCCGCGGGTCCACGCCTGGAAGCAGCCCTTGACGTCCTTGACGATGTCCTTGGCGGTGAGCAGCTCGAAGCCCTCGGCGTAGGCGTGCATGAGGCCGTACTCGATGCCGTTGTGGACCATCTTGGCGTAGTGGCCGGCGCCCACGTCGCCGGCGTGGACGAAGCCCTCCTCGCGGGGACCCTCGGGGCGCAGCGCGTCGAAGACCGGCATGGCCAGCTCGACGTGCTCCGTGCGCCCGCCGCACATGAGGCCGTAGCCGTTGTCCAGGCCCCAGATGCCGCCGGAGACGCCGCAGTCGACGTAGCCGATGCCCTTGGGCTCCAGGATGGCGTCCAGCTCACGGTCCTCGCTGAAGTGGCTGTTGCCGCCCTCGATGACCATGTCGCCCTCGGAGAGCAGCTCGCCCAGGGTCTCGACCGTCGACCGGGTGGGGTCGCCGTGCGGCACCATCACCCACACGACCCGGGGAGCCTCGAGCGACTCCACGAGGGCCTCGATGCTGTCGACGTCGCGAACGTCCTCGTTGAGGTCGTAGCCGACGACCTCCAGGCCGGCGCGGCGCAGCCGTTCCCGCATGTTGCCGCCCATCTTGCCCAGGCCGATCATGCCGATCTTCATCTGCTGCTCCTCGCGGGTCGGGTGCTGCTGGCAGGCTGCGCGGTGGGGACTGACGATCAGGACGTGCGCACCGGCATCAGGACGTAACGGTAGGACTCGTCGGACTCCCCGTCGACCTCAGCCTGCCCGGACAGCACGGCCGGGCGGGAGGGCTGGGTGAAGGACAGCCGGGCGAACGGGGCGTTGAGCACGCCCAGCCCGTCGAGGAGGAACTGGGGGTTGAACGCGATCTCGATCTCGGGGCCGGTGAGCGTGGCCTCGACGGCCTCCGACCCCTGGGCGTCGTCGCCCGTGCCGGCCTCGATGGCGACCTGGTCCTCGGAGAAGCGCAGCCGGACAGGGGTGTTCCGCTCGGCGACGAGGGCGACGCGCCGGACGGCCTCGACGAGGGCCTGGGTGTCCACGACCGCGACGCTGTCGACGCTGGTCGGGAAGATCGAGGTCACCTTGGGGTACTCCCCGTCCAGCAGCCGGGTGGTGCTGCGGCGACGCCCGGCCTCGAACCCGACGAGCCCGTCCCCGCGGGCGGCGTCGCCGAAGGCGACCCCCACCGAGGCCGAGGCGCCGAGCGACTTGGCGGTCTCGGACAGCGTGCGGGCGGGGATGAGGGTGACGTGGGAGGCGTCGGAGGACCGGGGGTTCCAGGTCAGCTCGCGCATCGCCAGGCGGTAGCGGTCGGTGGCCAGCATGGTGACCTTCTCGCCGTCGATCTCCACCCGGACCCCGGTGAGGATCGGCAGGGTGTCGCCGCGGTCGGCGGCGATGGAGACCTGGTGGACGGCCTGGGTGAAGACGTCGCCCTCGATGGTGCCGTCCGGCTCGACCTGCGCCGGCAGCTGGGGGTAGTCCGAGACCGGCATCTGGATCAGCGCGAACCGGCTGGACCCGCAGGTCAGCTGCACCTTGGCGCCCTCGGTGGCCACGTCGACCGGGCGGTCGGGCAGGTTGCGGGCGATGTCGGCCAGGAGCCGGCCCAGGACGAGGACCTGCCCGCCCTCGGTGACCTCGGCCTCGACGGTGACGGTGGCCGAGACCTCGTAGTCGTAGGCCGACAGGGTCAGCGTCCCCTCCTCGTCGGCGGTGAGCAGGACACCGGCCAGGACGGGCACCGGCGGACGGTTGCTCAGGCCACGGACCACCCAGGCCACGGCCTCGGAGAGGACATCGCGCTCGACACGGAACTTCACGTCACACGGCCTTTCGGCTTCCAGGAACTCACGACCAGCGGCACGCCCGGGGGCGGCGCGCGGAGAAGAAGCATGACACGTCCGGCCAGCCCCTGCACCCGCGGGTCCCCGGGGGTCCCGACCCGGACCACTTTGCCACGCGGTGCCGTGTCCGTTCGGGGCGCATCCCCAGGGACGCAGGACGGATCGAGTCGGGGTAGAAGAGTTTCGTCATCGTCATCGGGCCTGTGGACGCTGTGGACAACCACCCGGGTGGAGGGGTGTCGCCGCAGGTCCCACGGCGTGGCGGAGGTGTCGTTCACCCTGTGTACACGACGTGGACGCGTCGGTGGACGCGGCAGCACCGGTGTGGACGCCGTCGGCCGGTCCCCAGGGCGCACCGGGTCCGTCCACCCGTCGTCCGCAGGCTGACCTGCGGCGATCCACCGTCCGTCCCCAGGTTGTCCACACCCCGAGGCCCCGCGGGGAACGGACGCGTCCCGTCGGTCGAGGGCCGTGCGGGCGGGGCGGGTGTGACGTCGGTGAACGCACGGTGACGACGCACAGGTCTGTCCACACCTGTGGACAACGGGGTTCCCTGCGGGCGTTCCGGGCGAGACTTCCCGGAGCAGACTTCCCGGGGCAGGTGTGCCGGGCAGGGGGCCGGTGGCTCAGCGGGCGGAGGCAGCCTTGCGGATGATGCCGGTGAGCTCGGTGATCTGGTCGAACAGCGCCCGTCGCTCTCCGATGAGCTGACGGATCTTGCGGTCGGCGTGCATCACCGTCGTGTGGTCGCGGCCGCCGAAGGCCTGGCCGATCTTGGGCAACGACAGCTCGGTGAGCTCGCGGCACAGGTACATCGCGATCTGCCGGGCGTTGACCAGGGTCCGGGACCGGGACGAGCCGCACAGCTCCTCGGGGGTGATCCGGAAGTAGGAGGCCACCTCGTCCATGATGACCGGCACCGTGATCGCGGCCGACTCCGCGCTGGGGATGATGTCCTTGAGCACGTGCGCGGCCAGGTCGGCGTCCGGGGGACGGTCGGAGAGGGAGGCGAAGGCCATCACCCGGATGAGCGCCCCCTCCAGCTCGCGGATGTTCGTCGTGATCTTCGTGCCGATCAGCTCGAGCACCTCGTCGGGCAGTTGCATCCCCTCCTGCGCGGCCTTCTTCTGCAGGATGGCGATGCGCGTCTCCAGGTCGGGCGGCTGGACGTCGGTGAGCAGCCCCCACTCGAACCGGCTCCGCAGGCGCTCGGCGAAGCCGGACAGCCGCTTGGGCGGCTGGTCGGAGGTGATGACGACCTGCTTCTCGCTGTTGTGCAGCGTGTTGAAGGTGTGGAAGAACTCCTCGACCGTCTGCTCCTTGCCCTGCATGAACTGGATGTCGTCGATGAGCAGGAAGTCGACCGTGCGGTAGCGCCGCTGGAAGGCGCCGGCCTTCTGGTCGCGGATGGAGTTGATGAAGTCGTTGGTGAACTCCTCGGAGTTCACGTAGCGCACCCGGGCCGCGGGGTTCAGCGTGCGGGCGTAGTGCCCGATCGCGTGCAGCAGGTGGGTCTTGCCCAGCCCCGACTCGCCGTAGATGAACAGCGGGTTGTAGGCGCGGGCGGGCGACTCGGCCACGGCCAGCGAGGCGGCGTGGGCGAACCGGTTGGACGATCCCGACACGAAGGTGTCGAAGGTGTACTTCGGGTTGAGCCGGGCCTCCTCCAGGGCCGCCCGGTCCAGGCTCCGGCCCCCGGCGTGGCTCCGCCCGCCCCCGCCGTGCCCGTTCGCCCGGTCGGGGTGACCGCCGAGGCCGGTCGGCCGGCCCTGCACGGCGGTGCCGTCCTCCGCCGAGGGGTCGGTCCCCTCCCGCCCGGGGTGCCCCCCGGTGGGGCTGGGGTATGCCGCGTCCGTCCCGTCGTGCGCGTCCGTGGATCCGCCGGCCAGCTCGTCGCTCTCGTCCTCGACCTGCTGACGCAGGTCCTCGTCGACGGTGATGGCCAGCCGCACGTCCTGATGGAGCTGGGCGGACAGCGAGTCGACGATGGGCCGGCGCAGCGTCGTCTCCAGCGTGTCCTTGGTGTGCTGGTAGGGAACGGCGAGCAGGACGGTGGAGTCCAGGATCCCGACGAGCTGGGTCAGCCGGAGGAAGGCGCGCTCGCGGGCCGGAAGCCCCCCGTCCTCGAGCTCGGAGACCACCCGCCGCCACACCTCGGTGGTGTCGACCGGGGAGCCACCGCTTGTCATCGACCTGCTCATCCCCTCATGCTCGGTGGGTCCCCTGTCGTTGTCCACATGGTTGTCCACAGCTGTGGATGAGCCGTGGACGACGAGGGTCGGAAGCGCGACGCTAACAGGCCGGTCGCGCGCCGGGCAAGTGGGGGTCGGACCGATCCGGACGTTCCCGGCGTGTCGTGCCGACGCTCGGATGCGCCAGGCCCGACCATGGGAGGTTCATCCCGGCCGGACCGACCGGCGGGACCACCGACGGGCGGGGTTTGACCGTGGGGGGAGGCTCCCGTACCGTTGGACGAGGCCGTTCTGTCGGCCGTTTCCGCCTGCCCCAGGGCCTCGATCGCCCGGGCCACCCTGATCCACGGGCGTCCCCAGGACGTCCCCGTCTCCACCGGAGCACATCGATGAGCAAGCGCACGTTCCAGCCGAACAACCGTCGTCGCGCCCGCAAGCACGGCTTCCGCCTGCGGATGCGCACCCGCGCCGGCCGGGCCATCCTGGCCTCGCGCCGGGCCAAGGGCCGCAGCAGCCTGTCGGCCTGAGCCCGACGGCCGCCCCGGCGCTGTCGATGCTGCCGCGCCGTCACCGGCTGACCCGGCCCGAGGACTACCGGGCCGTGCTCCGGGGACGACAGGGCGGGCGGCGGCGTCGGACCGGCACCGAGCTGCTCGTCGTGCACGCCGCACCGACCACACCCACGCGCCCGCCGCGCGTGGGTTTTGTGGTGTCCAAGGCGGTCGGCAACTCCGTGGTCCGGCACCGGGTGGTCCGTCGGCTGCGGGCGCTCGTGGCCGGCCGGCTGCCGTCCGTGCCGGCGGGATGGGACCTGGTGGTCCGGGCGCAGCCGGCCGCGGCGACCGCCACGTCGGACGCGCTCGGCCGCGACCTGGACCGGGCCCTGACCACCGTGCTGCCCGCGGAGGGGACCGGCTCGGCCGCGCACGAGCAGGCGGGTGCCGCCGGGAAGGACGCCGGATGACGGAGGGGTCCATGCGCGACGTGCACCGCGGAGGGGTGCCCGCCGGGGAGAGCCGCAGCCTGCTGGCGCGGCCGCTCGTGTGGCTGGTCCAGCTCTACCAGCGCACGGTCTCTCCGCTGCTGGGGCCGGTGTGCCGCTACTACCCCTCGTGCTCGGCCTACTCGGTCACCGCCCTGGAACGGTTCGGCCCCCTGCGCGGGACCTGGCTGACGGTCACCAGGCTGCTGCGGTGCAACCCCTGGGCCCGGGGCGGCGTCGACCACGTGCCGGCGCGGGAGGGCGCCGGCACGCCGCATACCCATTCCGGACCGGACCACGAGGACCGGCACCGGACCACCCCACCGGTGGGCCAGCCCCACCGCCGAGACTGAGGACCCCATGGGATTCTTCGACACGATCCTCTTCCCGTTCATCTGGTTCGACTCCGCGATCCTGGTCGGCTTCGAGTGGCTGCTGACCCAGGCCGGGCTGTCGGACACGAGCGGGTGGACCTGGGTGCTGGCGATCATCGGGCTGGTCGTCACCCTCCGCGCCCTGCTGACGCCGCTGATGATCCGGCAGATCAAGAGCCAGCGCCGGCTGCAGATGGTCCAGCCCGAGCTCGCCAAGATCCAGGCGAAGTACAAGGGGAAGAAGGACCAGGCCAGCCAGAAGGCGTTCCAGGAGGAGACCTTCGGTCTCTACCGGGAGGCGGGGGCCAACCCCTTCGGCGCCTGCTTGCCGATCCTCATCCAGATGCCGTTCTTCTTCGCGCTGTTCCGGCTGCTCAACAGTGCCGAGAACGTCTCGCAGGGGCGGGCCGAGCCGCTCGGGCTGTTCACCCGGGAGCTGGCCACCAAGATGGCCGAGTCGGACATCTTCGGCGCCGGGCTGACCTCGACCTTCCTGCACGACCAGGACCTGCAGGCCAAGATCCTCTCGCTCGTGCTGATCCTCGTCATGTCCGGCACGCAGTTCATCACCAGCCACCAGCTGATGCGCCAGAACATGTCGCCGGAGGCGCTCAACAGCCCGATGGCCAAGCAGCAGCAGATGCTCATCTACGTGCTGCCGGTGGTCTTCGCCGTCACCGGGGTGAACTTCCCGATCGCCCTGCTCATCTACTGGACGGTGAGCAACTTCTGGACGATGGGCCAGCAGTTCTTCGTGATCCGCAACATGCCCGCGCCCGGTTCGCCGGCGGAGCAGAAGTACCGCGAGCGGATGGCCCGCAAGGGCAAGGCAGCCACCGGGATCCAGCTGAAGAACCCCTCGCTCCTGGCCGAGCGCGAGGCGGCGGCCCAGACCGAGCAGCAGCGCAAGGCCGGCCAGCGCGTGCAGCCCAAGAGCAAGAAGCGCGCCAAGAAGCGCTGACCGCACGACCCCGGCCCACCGGGCCACCCAGACCAGTCCACGTCCTGCGGCGCCGCGGAGGCGCACGGACCACCCGAGGAGAGACATGAGCAGCAGCCAGGAGAACACCGGCACCACCGAGGGCACCACCGACGAGGGTGCGGTCGTCGAGGCCGGTGCGGAGGACCAGCCGGTCGCCGCGGCCGGAGCGGCGAAGGAGCGCACCGACGAGCTGGTGCGCGAGGGAGAGATCGCCGCCGACTTCCTGGAGGGGCTGCTGGACATCGCCGACCTGTCCGGGGACCTGGAGGTCGACATCGAGAACGACCGTGCGGCCGTGGCCATCGTCGACTCCGAGGACGGCGTCGCCCCCGGGCGGCTCGTCGGACCGGGCGGACAGGTGCTGGACGCCCTGCAGGAGCTCACCCGGCTGGCCGTCCAGGCCGAGACGGGCGAGCGCAGCCGGCTCATGCTGGACGTGGCGGGCTACCGCGCCGACCGGCGGGCGGCGCTGGTGACCACGGCCCGGCGGGCCGTGGCGGAGGTGCAGGAGTCGGGCCAGCCCAAGGAGCTGGAGCCGATGACCGCCTTCGAGCGCAAGGTGGTGCACGACGAGGTGCTCGCCGCCGGCCTCAGCTCGGAGTCCGCCGGGGTCGAGCCCGCACGGCACGTCGTCGTGCTGCCCCGCTGACCCGGACGGGCCCGACGGGATGACGGACCAGGAGGGGGCGAGGCCCGCACCGGAGGCGACGGCTGCCGGGCTGCCGCCGCCCCCACCTGCCGCCGTCCGTCTGTTCGGCGAACGACTGCCGCTGGCAGTGCGCTACGCCGAGGAGCTGGCCACGACGGGGATCGAGCACGGACTCGTCGGTCCGCGGGAGGCACCCCGCCTGTGGGACCGGCACCTGCTGAACTGCCTGCTCCTGGAGTCGGCCATCCCCCAGGGGGCGACGGTCGTCGACGTGGGCTCGGGTGCGGGTCTGCCGGGGATCGTCCTGGCGCTCGCCCGGCCGGACCTGAGCGTGCACCTCGTGGAGCCGCTGCTGCGACGCACGACCTGGCTGGACCGCACCGTGGAGCGGCTCGGCCTGGACAACGTCGTGGTCCACCGAGGCCGGGCGGAGCAGGTCGGGCTGACCGCCCCGGTCGTCACCGCCCGGGCGGTCGCCGCGCTCGGGACGTTGGCCGGGTGGACCCTGCCGCTCCTCGAGACCGGGGGCCGGCTGCTCGCGCTCAAGGGGGCGACGGCGGCCGAGGAGCTGGCCGACGCGCGCCCGGTCCTCGAGCAGCTGGGGGTCACGCAGGCCCGCGTGCTGACCCTCGAGGCCGATGGGGTCGACCCGGTGAACGTCGTCGAGGTCCTCCGGCCGGACGTTGTCCGCACCCCCACCGCGGCAGCGGCAGGACGGGCGGGCGGGAGCGACGGCTCGGGTGGAGGGTCGGGCCGGCGGGGCCGCGGGGGCCGGCGGGGCCGATCGTCCCGGGGAGGCTCTGCGCCCGGTCGCTGAATCCTCCTGGTCCGTCTTCGGGAGTCTGGCGGAACCTGTGGGTGGCGGCTTGGTCAGGACGGTCTCGTCGGCGATGATGAGGACCTCATGTCTAGCGTTCATGGTGAGGCCCTGGGATGGCCCCGACATCCCGTCCGGAACACCTGGGACGACCCCACCTGGGCGTCGCTCTTCGACGAGCAGACCCGGTTGGGCTGGCCCCTGACGGCGACCGGACTGGCCGTCCAGGGCGGAGAGCCTGACCACGTCCGCCCACCCACGGCTCCTGCCGATGATGTTTCCCGTGAAACGACGACGGACGAGGGCGCGGTTTCCCGTGAAACGTCCACCGAGGTGAACGGCGTAGGGGCCGCCGGACCCGGGCCGGACCCGGCGCCAGGTGATGTGCCCGTCCTCTCCAGGCGCGTCCCGCCGATGCCGCCGTCGAGTGACGGCCCGGCGGACCGCCCCCGTCCGTGGGCCGGCACGAGGGTGATGACCGTGGCCAACCAGAAGGGTGGCGTCGGCAAGACCACCACCGCGGTGAACATCGCGGCCGCCATGGCGGATGCGGGCCTGCGGGTCCTCGTCGTCGACATGGACCCCCAGGGCAACGCCAGCACGGCGTTGAGCATCCCGCACGCCAGCGGAACGACCGGCATCTACGACGTGCTCATCGACGGGGTCCCCCTGGCGGACGTCGTCGTGGAGTCCCCCCACGTGCCAGGACTGTTCGGCGCCCCGGCCACCATCGACCTGGCCGGCGCCGAGATCGAGCTGGTGCCCCTGGTCGCCCGGGAGAACCGGCTGCGTCGGGCACTGACCACGTTCCTGCAGAGCCGGCCCGAGGGAAGGGGCTTCGACCTCGTCCTCATCGACTGCCCGCCGAGCCTGGGCCTGCTGACCGTCAACTCCTTCGTCGCCGCGGACGAGGTCCTCATCCCCATCCAGTGCGAGTACTACGCCCTGGAGGGGCTCAGCCAGCTGGTGAAGAACGTCGAGCTCATCCAGCAGCACCTGAACGCCGGTCTGCGGATCTCCACCATCCTGCTGACGATGTACGACGCCCGGACACGGCTCTCGGCCGAGGTGGCTCAGCAGGTCCGGGAGCACTTCGGCGACCGCGTGCTGCGGGCCGCCATCCCCCGCTCGGTCCGCATCAGCGAGGCGCCCAGCCACGGCGAGACCGTGATCACCTACGACCCGACCAGCACGGGTGCCCTGTCCTACGTCGAGGCTGCCGCGCAGATGCGGCAGCAGGAGGTGTCCGTATGAGCGACCGCCGTCGTGGCCTGGGGAAGGGCCTCGGAGCCCTCATCCCGTCCGCCCCCGGAGGTGACCGTCCGTCCGACGTGTTCTTCCCACGCCCGCAGGAGGAGTCCCGTCCCGGCAACGGTGATGGGACGATCTCACCTGCCGGAGGCGAGCTCGGAGCCGCACCCTCGCGGCCCACGGACGAGCACGCCGGCGCACCTGGTTTCACGGGAAACGGTGCTCCCGGCGGCAGGGACGATCCGGGCGTCGGCGACGATGCGGGGAACCGCCAGGTCGCCTCGTCGCCGCACGAGCTGGCACCGGTCCCCGGGGCCACCTTCGCCGAGGTACCCGTCGATGCGGTACGTCCCAACCCGCGCCAGCCCCGCCAGGTCTTCGACGAGGACGAGCTGGCCGAGCTGGTGGCCAGCATCCGCGAGCTGGGGGTCCTCCAGCCCGTGGTGGTGCGGGAGGTCCCGCCGGCGGAGGGCACGACGTCGGGCGACGCACCCGCCTACGAGCTGGTCATGGGGGAGCGTCGGCTGCGGGCGACCCGCGAGGCCGGGAAGGCCACCATCCCGGCCATCATCCGGAGCACCGACGACGAGAATATGCTCCGGGACGCGCTGCTGGAGAACCTCCACCGGGCCCAGCTCAACCCGTTGGAGGAGGCCGCGGCCTACCAGCAGCTCCTCGACGACTTCGGCTGCACGCACGAAGATCTGGCGGGCCGGATCGGGCGCTCCAGGCCGCAGATCTCCAACACCCTGCGACTGCTCAAGCTGCCGCCGCTGGTGCAGCGTCGCGTCGCGTCCGGGGTGCTCAGCGCCGGCCACGCACGCGCCCTGCTCGGTCTCCAGGACGGCGCCGCGATGGAGCGGCTCGCCCAGCGGATCGTCGCCGAGGGCCTGTCCGTCCGGTCCGTCGAGGAGATCGTGGTCCTCGGCGACGACCAGACGCCCCGGCGGACCCGGACCAGGGCGGGGACCCCGCCTCCGCCGGAGCTGCAGGAGGTGGCCGCCTCCCTGTCCGAGCGGCTGGAGACCCGGGTGCAGGTGACGATGGGTCGACGGCGCGGCAAGATCACCGTCGAGTTCGCCGGCCAGGACGACCTGGCGCGGATCCTGGAGGCCCTCGGCCGTCCGTGAGACCGGCCCCGCCACAGCCCGCAGACCGGCCCCGCCCCAGCCCCCCGTTGTCCACAGAAGCACGAAGGCCGTCCACAGGGTTGTGGACAACCCGTGTGGACGGCCTTCGTGCGGGCCGGGTCAGGAGGTGAAGGGTTCCATCTCCTTGGCCAGCTTCTTCTTGGGGAGGGCGCCGACGAGGGTCTTGACGACCTGCCCGCCCTGGTAGACGTTCATCGTGGGGATCCCGGTGATCCCGTAGGCCCGGGTGGTCTCCGGGTTGTCGTCGGTGTTGAGCTTGGCGATGGTGAGCTTGTCGCCCCATTCCTTGGAGAGCTCCTCCAGGACGGGTGCGATCATCTTGCAGGGGCCGCACCAGGGCGCCCAGAAGTCGACGAGGACGGGTCCGTCGTGCTGGAGGACGTCCTCGGTGAAGGTGGCGTCGCTGGTCTGGATGATGGCCATGTGGGGGTTCCTTCCGGCTGGGGGTACGGGAGCGAGGGTAGTCGCCGGCGTGCGTCGGGACGTCCCCGGGCGGGGGACCGGTCCGCTCACACGCCGACGGCGACCTCGGGCTGGTTGGCGTCGAGGGCGGCGAGGTAGCGCTCGGCGTCGAGCGCGGCCGAGCAGCCGGTGCCGGCGGCGGTGATGGCCTGCCGGTAGCTGTGGTCCACCAGGTCGCCGCAGGCGAAGACGCCGGGGACGTCGGTGGCGGTGGTGCGCCCCTGGACCTGGACGTAGCCCTCGTCGTCCAGGGCCACCTGACCGACGACCAGCTCGTTGCGGGGGTCGTGCCCGATCGCGATGAACAGGCCCTTGGTCGCGACCTCGCGCGTCTCTCCGGTCACTGTGTCCCGCAACGTGATCGAGGTGAGCTTGGGGTCGCCGTGCAGGTCGGTCACCTCGGCGTTCCAGATGAAGGAGATCTTCGGGTCGTTCATGGCCCGCTCGGCCATGATCTTGCTGGCGCGCAGCTCGTCGCGACGGTGGACGACGGTCACGCTGCGGCCGAACCGCGACAGGAAGGTGGCCTCCTCCATCGCGGAGTCGCCGCCGCCGATGACGACGATGTCCTCGTCCCGGAAGAAGGCACCGTCGCAGGTGGCGCACCAGGAGACGCCGTGGCCGGAGAGCCGGTGCTCGTCCGGCAGGCCGAGCTCCCGGTAGGCCGAGCCCATGGCCAGGATGACCGAGCGGGTGCGGTGGACCTGGCCGGAACCGTCGGTGACGGTCTTGACGTCGCCGGCGAGGTCGACCTCGACCGCGTCGTCCCGGACCATCTCGGCGCCGAACCGCTCGGCCTGCTCGCGCATGTTCATCATGAGCTCGGGGCCCATGATGCCGTCGGCGAAGCCGGGGTAGTTCTCCACCTCGGTCGTGTTCATCAGGGCGCCCCCGGCGGTGACGGACCCCTCGAAGAGCAGCGGTGCCAGGTTCGCGCGGGCGGCGTAGACGGCTGCGGTGTACCCCGCGGGGCCGGAGCCGATGATGATCACCTCGCGCAGACCGTCACCGGCTGGTTGGGTGGTGGGGGTGAGGCCGACCGGGTCGATGAAGTTGGTCATGGGTCCTTCCTGAGGGCACGTTGAGGCGCCGGGCCGAACGGATCGTGTACTGACGAAACCGCCGGGGTGCGCGAGTTTGTTCCCTGCGTCCCCGGGGGCCGACGGGGGCCGTGGAGCCGCCCGGGGAGCGCGGCGTGCCCGGCCAGAGAGGTCAGTCGTCGGCGTCCCAGACGACGTGGTCGAGCGGGACGGTCGTGTGCAGGGGGTCTCCCGTGCCCGGGGGCGACGTGCAGTCGAACGGCAGGAGGAAGGACTCGCCCCGGTCCCCGGAGCGGGCGACCAGCACGACGGTCGGCTGCTCGTCGAGGTCGGCCCGGGCGGCGTGCAGGGTGTCCCAGCGGTGGGGGGACCCGGTCGCCGACCAGCAGGCCTCGACCTCCTCCCTGGTCAGGTCGGCGGAGGGGGTGGCCGGGGAGCCGGCCCGTGCCTCGAGCCGCTCGCGGTAGTCCTCGGTGGTGACTTCGCCCAGCGCCGGCAGGACCACTAGCTCTCCGGGCATCCCCGCGGGTGCGGCCAGGGCCGCTGCGGCCTCCTCCGACCCCGCGTCGGCGTCGGACCCGTCGTCCGCGGCCGACCCGGCGGCCCCCATCTCCTCGGTCGCCACGTCGCCGCCGGCCTGCTCCGGCCCGGCCCCGTCGGCCGCATCGTCGGCCCCCGCCCCGGCCATGTCCATCGCCTCGTCGTCGTCCGCGAGCGTGCTGGTCCCGGTCGGGTAGCTCGCAGCGCTGTCCGGGGCCGTCCGGGAGCCCAGGAGCCCGCCGTCGACCAGCTGCCCGATCCCCAGGGTGGTGGCGAGCAGACCCGCGGCGGCGACCCCCAGGAGCGCAACGGTTCTGGCCGGACGGCGGGAGGAACGCTCCGCGGCGAGGTCGACCAGGCGGTCGGCGGACCGGTCCCCCGAGCCGGCTGCCGAGGCCGCGTGGGCCTCCACGGCCAGCCTGGCCTCGATCCGACGGACGAGGTCCTCGGGCATGGGCCCGGGGTCGGGCAGGGAGGACAGCAGGGCCCGCATCCCTGTGGGGTCCGGCTCGGACCCGGACCCGTCGGAGGGACGGGAGGACGACGCGTCGGTGGGCGTCACAGGGCGACCTCCTCGCGCGACGGACGGGCCGGGATGTCCCGGCGGGCGGCGGACCGGCCGGAGGGACCGGCCCGGTGCTGGTGGGCCCGATCGTGCCCACGGGTGTAGGACGAGCGGCCCGTCGGAAGGGTTCCCGCGGCACGGCACCGGCCTGCGGCCCGCCCGGGTCGCGTCGCCGGCGCCCTCACGACCCGCCCCTGTCGGGGTCGTGGCCCGCAGCGCCGAGGATGCGGGCCATGGCCTCCCGTCCGCGGGAGCAGCGTGACTTCACCGTGCCCTCCGCGACGTCGAGGACGGCGGCGGCCTCGGCGACGGACAGGCCGTGCATGTCCACCAGGACCAGCGCCAGCCGCTGGCCCTCGGGGAGCTGCGCGAGGGCGGCCCGCACGTCGAGGCGGACGTCGACGGCGCGGTGGCCGTCCCGCGGCTCGACGGGCTCGTGGTCGTCGATGTCGGCCGTCGGACGCACCCTGCGCAGCCGGTCGAGACAGGCGTTGACGGTGATCCGGTGCAGCCAGGTCGTCACCTTGGCCTCGCCCCGGAAGGAGGAGGCTCGCCGGAAGGCGTTGAGGAAGGCGTCCTGGACCGCGTCGGCGGCCATCTCGGGGTCGCGGGTGGTGCGCAGCGCCAGCGCCCACATCCGGTCCCGGTGCCGGCGGAAGATCTCGCCGAACGCGTCCGGGTCGCCGGCCTGGTGCAGCCGCATGAGCTCCGCGTCGTCGACCTCGGTCCACCCCCGCACCGGCCAGCTCCTGCCCGGTCAGCCGACGGTGATCTCCCGCACGCCGACGATCTCCCCGTCCGGGGAGGTCCACGCGCGGTCGAACCACAGCACGAGGTAGCGGCCGGTGGCCGTGTCCTCGGGGGTCACGGTCCAGGTGCCGCTGGCCTCGTCGTCGCTGCCCAGCTCGGTGGCCCCGTCGATGGTGGGCTCGTCGGCCAGGTAGAGCGTGGCCCCCATGTCACCCTCGGCGAGCTCGACGACGACCTCGGACACCTCGGCGTCCTCGCCCAGGTCCAGGACCAGCCCCGTGCCGGACTTCAGGCTGCCCCAGCCGGGCGAGAGGTAGGTGTGGGAGGTCCACGCCGTCTCGGGGTCCCCGTCCACGGCCAGGGGGGTCAGGTCGTTGCGCTCGTCCCCGTCGCCCTCGGGGTCGAAGGAGGTGATGCCCAGGACCGGAAGGGTGCCGTCGTCGCCCGGGGCCGGGGCGGGGGCGGCCTCGCCGCCCTCCTCGTCCTCACCCTCGGCAGTCTGCGTCGCGGTGTCGTCCGTGTCCTCCCCGGCGCCGGTGCTCGCGGTGCCGTCGGCCCCGTCCCCGGTCGCACCGGCGGCATCCTCGGGCGCGGTGGCCACGGGGGCGGCGGGATCGTCGGGGTCGTCCTGGCCCATCCCCTGGATCGCGCTCCAGCCGAGCACCGCGGCCAGGCCCACGAGGCCGACGAGGACCAGGGCCACGACAGCCGTCTGGGCCCCGGTGGACCGTTCCTCCTCCAGCCCTCGCGGACCGTCGTCCACGGGGCGTCGACCCGGGGAGGAGGACCGGCGTCCGGGCCGCTCGCCGGTGCTGCGGATACCAAGCATCTCCGCGGTCGACGGCCGGTCCCGGTCCGGTTCGACGGAGGGGTCGGTCCCCGCCTGGACCGGTGTCGGCCCGGTCCGGTCCGCGCCGGCGTCGAGCAGGTCGTCCATCCCGTCGCCGTCGTCGACCCGGTAGTAGGGACGTGGGCCGGTGGCGTCGGCACCGGCCGAGCGCAGGTGCTCGGTGTCGGCGGGGTGCGCGGCCGCGGCGGCGGCGGTCGCTCCGGCCGCGCCCGTCAGCGGCCCGGCGGAGGGGTCGCCACCGGTGCCGGACGACGGTGCGCCCAGCGACGGGGGCCGGCGGGCGTGGACCATCTCCGAGGCCCAGGGCGACAGCTGCCGGGCCAGCTCGCCGGGGGTGTGCGGTGCCCGCCCGAGGTCGGCCCCGGACCCCAGCACCAGCCGGCAGAGGGCGTCGAGGTCGCCGGGGACGCCCCCGACGAGCTCGGAGGGTGCGGGCAGGGAGCCGTCCGCCAGCCGGCGGGCCAGGCTCACCCCGGGCATCTCCTCGCCCGGCCACCGCGCGGTGAGACCGGTGTAGAGCAGGCTGACCAGGTCCGCGGTGTCGATGATGGACGCCTCGTCGGCCGTGACGTCGTCGGTGCCCTCCAGCGCGGAGGCGACCCCGACCCCGGAGACCTTGACGGTGCCGTCGCTGGTGCGCAGGACCGAGTGGGGGTTGAGGTAGAGGTGGTGCAGCCCGCGGCGTCGCGCCGACTCCAGCCCGGCGGCGGCCTCGCCGACGATGCGGCGGGCCTCCTCGGCGGGCAGCGGCGCCTCGGCGACGAGCGAGGCCAGCGACTCGGCCTCGCTCAGGCCCTCCTCGACGATCCAGGCGAGGCCGTCCCCGCTGCCGACGTCGAGGACGCGGACCAGCCGGGGGTCGTCGACGGAGGCGACCCGGCGGGCGCCGTCGAGGGCCGCCTGGGCGGTGTCGGCGTGCCCCCCACCCGCAGGCAGCACCGTGACGGCGACCAGCCGGCCCAGCGTGACGTCCCGGGCCGACCAGTAGTCCAGCGTGCCGCCCTCACGACGGGCCAGCAGCTCCTCGAGCGCGTAGCGGTCACCGAGCACGGTGCCCACCTCGAGCCGGTCCATGTCGCTGTCCTTCCGGTGCTCGACCCCGGACGGGGCCACGTCGTCGTCCCAGCCTAGTGTGCCGGGGGCCGCCGTCCCGGGAGCCGCGGGCACGTCCGGCGTGGCCTGCTGGGCCGCGACCGCCCCCTCCGGTCGCCCACGGCCCAGCCACCGGGACGCCCCGGGGACCTTCGCGAGCACGGGCCGGGCCACCTCGCCGAGCTCGCGCACCCCGAGGAGGTGGGCGAGCACGGCATACACCGTCAGGAACAGCACCCCCGCCGCACCGAGCGACACGGCGGTCACCGCCCACCCGGTCAGGCCGACGCTCTGCGAGTCCAGCGACCCGCTGGGCAGCCGGCGCAGGAGCAGCCACGTCGGGACCGCGGCGAGCACCGCAGCCCCCGCCGCCCCGAGGAAGGTGCGCCCCACCTCGCGCAGGCCCAGTCCCGGCAGCCGGCCGCGGGCGGCCCTCAGCCCCAGGACCGCGGCGGTCAGCTGGCCCAGCGCCTGGCCGGCGGCCGCCGTGACCGCCGCCCGCTCCGGCGGGCCGGTGAAGGCCACGGCGAGCACCACGAGGAGCACGGCGGTGATCGACAGCTGGAAGCCGAAGGGGGTGCGCCCGTCCTCGAAGGAGTAGAAGACGCGGGCGCACAGGAGGTAGACGCCGTAGGGCACCAGGCCGAGGCTGAGCACCATGACGATGGGTGCCATGGCCGTGGGGTCGGCGTTCCTGGGGAAGATGATCCTGATCAGGTAGGGGGCGAACAGGATCATCCCCACGGCGATCGGCACCATCGCGGTCCCCAGCAGCCGCAGGCCCCGGGCCGTGCTGTCGGCCATCGAGGCGAGGTCGCCCTGCGCGGCGGCCCGGGACAGCACCGGGTAGATCGCGGTCAGCAGCGACAGCGCGACCAGCGAGTGGGGCAGGATGAAGACGAGGAAGGAGTTGTCGTAGGCCGCACGGGCTGGGGCCGTCGGGGCGGCCACGGTCACCCAGGCCATGAGGTTGTAGACGACGAGCAGCCCGGCCTGGCTCACCCCGACGTCGGCCAGGGACCACCCCGCCATCCGGGAGGCCGAGCCCAGGCCCACGCCCCGGAACCCCCAGCGGGGACTCCACCGGAAGCCGGTGCGGCGGACGGCGGGGACGAGGACGGCCGCCTGCACGACGATCCCCAGCGTCGCCGAGCCGGCGAGCAGCCAGACCATCCCCGACGTCCACGTCTCCAGCGGCACCGCCTCGGGGTCGGCCGCCTGCGGGTAGCGCCGCATGAACAGCACGATCCCGGCGATGGCCACGACGTTGGCCAGGGCGGGGGACCACATGAACGCGGCGAACCGCTGGTGCGCCGCCAGCACCTGGCCCAGGAGGGTGTGCAGGCCGTAGAAGAGCATCTGCGGGATGCACAGGTAGGCGAAGAAGATGGCCAGCGACAGCTCGGGGCCGCCCCACTCCCAGGACATGTTGTAGAGCTTGGTGACCAACGGGGTCAGCGCGACGAAGACGACCGTGCCCCCCACGAGGATGGACACCGCCAGGGTGAGCAGCCGGTCGGTGTAGTCCCGGCCCGCGTCGCCGCGCACCATGCCCTTCATCAGCTGCGGCAGGAGCACCACGTTGAGCACGCCGGCGGCGAGCAGCACGTAGATGGTGTTCGGCAGGGTGTTGGCCGCCTGCCACACGTTGCCGGCAGGGGTGAAGATGCCGATGGCCGCGGCGAGCAGGGAGGCCCGGGCCAGGCCGAGCACCCGGGACACGAGGGTGCCGCTCGCCATGACGGCGCTGGACCTGGCCAGGGACGCCGAGGAGGTACCGCTCACGGACGCTGCTCCTTGGGGGTGGGGCTCGGGGTGGTGGACGTGCCCGAGGTGCTCGGGGCGCTCGCCGACGTCGTGCCTGCCGACGTCGTCGACGCCGGGGCCGTCCCGTCGGGACCGGGGCGGCGCAGGGCGCGGACGACGCCCAGGACGAGCAGCACCCCGGCGAGACCGCCGAGCACCCAGTAGATCCAGGTGCCCGTGGGCTGCACGCGGACGTCGACCACCGCGTCGTCGCCCAGCACGGTCCCGTTGGGGGTGGTCAGCTCGGCGGTGACCTGCGTCTGCCCCCGGGTGACCGCACGGGCGCTGAAGGAGACGGTCGCGCGGCTGCCGGCGCCGATGGACACCGGTCCGGGCTGGTCGACGATCCGCAGCACGGCCCGGTCGGGGGCCAGGCGGGCCTGGACGTCGTGCACCGCGACGGGGAGGTCGTTGAGGACGGTGACCTGCATGAGGCCCTGGTCGGACAGGAAGTTGATCGTGCTGGGGTTGGCGTGCACCTGGGACCGGGTCTGGGCGCTGAGGTCGCGCAGGGCCCGCCAGGTGCGCGACCAGGCCTCCGGCGCGTCCCGCCAGCGGGTCGACCACAGCCCGGACAGCACCGGCTGCCAGGACCGGAGCGCCTCGGTGTCGGCCAGCACCTCGGCGAGCCCGTCCAGCTCGCGCTCGATCCGTCCCAGGCTGGCGACCCGGCCCGGGTCGAGCGGCGAGGGCGGGGGGTCGAGGTATGCCGTGAGGCTGCCCAGGACGGTCCCGTCCGGGGCCTGTCCGGTCAACGTCGCGGGCGCCACCCGGTCCGCCTGGGCGAGCAGGTCGGCGGCGGGCACCGGCGCCAGCCAGGGGGCCGACGCCAGCCCCTCCGACAGCTGCTCGAGCAGGTCGGCGGGCAGCGTCGTGCCGCGGGGCGGCGCGACGAGCAACGACCGGGCCTCCCAGGGGGCCTCCTGGTGGGCCGTCAGGGTGTCGGCGAGCAGCCGCTGGGTCACCGCGGCCCGACCGACCAGGGCGGCGTCCGCCCCGGCGTCGGCCACGAGCCCGGTGAGCCCGGAGTCGCTGCCCAGGGCCGTGACACCGGGGACGTCCGCCAGCGGCACGGCCGAAGGACCGACGGGGGCGCCCGTGCTGCCGGTGACGGATTCACGTGGAACCACGACCGCCTCGAGCACGCGGTCCTCGTCCGTCCGGTCCAGCACGCTGCCCGAGCCGGGGCCGTCCTCCGGGTCCTCGCGGCGGTCGAACCAGTCGGCGACGGTGGCGACCTGCCCCGTCCGGAGGGTCGGGGCCGCCGGCCAGGCCACCGTCGAGCTGCCCCGGCGCAGGAGGCGGACGAGCTGGGCCGGCGGGTCCACCGGCTGGCGGGTCAGCAGCCGGTGGGCCGTCCCGCCGTCGACCTCCAGATCGACGAGGGCGGACAGGTCCGGGTCGTCGGTCGGCAGCCACCACAGCCGGGACCCGTCGACCCGGGCGAGCCGCCCACGCAGCTCCACCAGGGCGCTCTCGACGTCGTCGGCGTCCAGGCTATCGACCTCGTCCTCGCCGGCCTCGTCCTCGCCGGCGTCGTCGTCCGAGGCCGGCTCCTCCTCCGGCGCGGGGGCGGGTGCGGGGGCCGCCGTCGTCGGCGCACCGTCGGTCGGTCCGGCCTGGCCTCCGTCCTCCTCCCGCGAGGGCGCGCCCAGGTCGGCCGTCGGGGCCGGTGCCGGGACCGCGGTGGCCGTCGCCCCGTCGTCGACCGGTCCCTCGGGATCTTCGGGCCCGTCGGACTCCTGGGGGTCCTCCGACTCGTCGGGCCGCTCCGACTCCTCCGGTGCCTCGGGTCCCTCGCCGGGGACGCCCTCCCCCGGGCCGGTGAGGGTCTCGGCGGGCGAGAGCATCCGCAGCAGCGCGGGGTCGACCATCCAGGTGACGCCGGGCAGGTCCAGGCCGTCGAGCCAGGTGCGGGCCGGGGAGCCGGGGCCGGCGACGGCGTACCACGCGGGGTTGCGTACGTCCGGGTCCGGACTGACGAGCCCCGGGTCGGGCGGGAGGGTCAGCGGCACCACCCAGGACAGCCCCAGCGGCACCTCCGGCGGGTCCTCGGCCGCCGAGACCGTCAGCACGGTGCGCAGGCCGACCGGCTCGACCCCCTCCGGGACGCCCTCGGCCCCGGCATCGTCCGCGCGCAGCTGCAGGCCGACGACCCCCCGGTCGGCCACGAGGCCGGCGAGCGAGCCCTCGGGCACCCGGACGGTGAACCGCAGCTCCCGGCCGGGGGCCACGACCGGCCCGATGGTGTCGTCCCCGATGACGTGTCCGGCCACGAGCGAGGGGTCCGTGGCCTCCACCCAGTCGGTGACGGCCTCCCGGGAGCCCAGCGGCTGCCACGTCGTCGACACCGTCAGGCTGGTCAGCCGACGACGCGAGGTCCCGTCGTTGACCACGCGGCCCCTCAGCTCCAACGGCTCTCCGGCCCGGGGCACCACCGGGTCTACCTCGTCGAGCACGATCCTGATCCCCTCGGCGGGAGCCTCCTGGCCCACGACGACCTCCGGGGGTCCCGGCGCCCCCGGTGGGCCCGCGGGGACGGGGGGAGCGGGGGTGCCGGCGGCCGCGGCGGGCAGCAGCAGCGCGGCGGCGACCAGCCCGGCCGTGGCGCCCGTCCCGGCCCGACGGACCCGTCGCGCCGCGGCGACGACGCGGGCGGCGGCCGCGCGGGGACGGGCCGCCCACGCGTCCCGGCGGGCTGGGCGGGTCACGTCGCGCTCAGGAGCTCCGCGTCAGGCGCTGCCACGCCTCGCGGGCGATCCGGCGCTCGTTGGGGAAGGTCAGCGTGCGGTGCACCTCGTCCAGCGGCACCCAGGCGGCGTCGATGGCCTCCTGGTCGGGGTCCTTCTCGACCGTCAGGTAGCCGCCGGTGGCCTCGAGCAGGTAGTGGTGCACCATCTTGTGGATGCGGTGGGAGGGGGTGGTGAACCAGTACTCGATCGTGCCCAGCGTGATCAGCGCCCGCCCCTGGATGCCGGTCTCCTCCTCGACCTCCCGCTCCGCGGTCTGGACGAGGGTCTCGCCCGGCTCCACGTGACCCTTCGGCAGGCACCACTCGACCCGGCCCGACCGGTTGCGCCGGGCGATGATGGCGATGCGCGCCCGTCCCTCGTGGACGTCGATGACCACCCCGCCCGCGGACGTCTCGCTCACCGACGGCAGGCGTCGGGTGACGCCCTGGTGCCGGGGAGTGGTGGTCATCCTCACACTGTAACCACCCGCCCCAGAGGCTGCCCACAGCTTCGCCCGGCCCCCAGCGCGGTCCCCTACCCTGGGGGGCGATGTCCACTCCGCCGACCACCGACGGGGCGCTGCTGCTGCGCGCCCTGCGCCACCTGACCCCCACCCTGCCGCTGCTCACCGAGATCGGGCGGCGCTTCGACGACGCCGGCCACGAGCTGGCGCTGGTGGGCGGCCCCGTGCGCGACGCGTTCCTGGGGCGCTCCTCCCCGGACCTGGACCTGACCACCTCCGCCCGGCCCGAGCAGATCGAGGCGGTGCTGGCCGGCTGGGCGGACAGCACCTGGGACGTGGGCCGCGAGTTCGGCACGATCGGGGCCCGCCGCGGGCCGGACACCCTGGAGATCACCACCTACCGGGCCGACGCCTACGAGCCGGACTCCCGCAAGCCGGTCGTGGCCTTCGGGGACAACCTCGAGGACGACCTCGTGCGCCGGGACTTCACGGTCAACGCGATGGCGCTGCGGCTCCCCGAGATGGTCTTCGTCGACCCCTACGACGGGCTCGCCGACCTCGCGGCCGGGCGGCTGCGCACGCCGACCACCCCGGAGATCTCCTTCGGCGACGACCCGTTGCGGATGATGCGGGCGGCCCGGTTCGCCGCCCAGCTCGGGCTCGTCCCGGCCCCCGAGGTGCTGGCGGCGATGGAGGGTATGGCGTCGCGCCTGTCGATCGTCTCCGCCGAGCGGGTGCGCGACGAGCTGGTCAAGCTGCTGCTGGCCGACGACCCGCGGGCCGGCCTGGAGATCATGGTCGACACCGGCCTGGCCGACGAGGTGCTGCCCGAGCTCCCCGCCCTGCGCCTGGAGGTGGACGAGCACCACCGCCACAAGGACGTCTACGAGCACAGCCTCACCGTGCTCCAGCAGGCCATCGACCTCGAGGACGGTCCCGCCGGGCGGCCCGACCAGGCCGACGAGGACCGGGTGCCCGGACCGGATCTGGTGCTGCGCCTCGCGGCGCTGCTGCACGACATCGGCAAGCCGGCCACCCGCCGCTTCGAGCCCGGCGGCGGGGTGAGCTTTCACCACCACGAGCTCGTGGGTGCCCGGATGGCCCGCACCCGGCTGCGGGCGCTGCGCTTCGACAAGGAGACCGTCAAGGCGGTCAGCCGGCTCGTCGAGCTGCACCTGCGCTTCCACGGCTACGGCGACGGGGAGTGGACCGACGCCGCGGTGCGCCGCTACGTCACCGACGCCGGCCCGCTGCTCGGCCGGCTGCACCGGCTGACCCGCTCGGACAGCACCACCCGCAACCGGCGCAAGGCGGCCCGGCTGGCCGCCGCCTACGACGACCTCGAGCGCCGCATCGAGCGGCTGCGCGCAGAGGAGGAGCTGCGGGCCGTGCGGCCCGACCTCGACGGCCACCAGATCGGCCAGGTCCTGGGTATCCCGCCCGGCCCGGTGCTTGGCCAGGCCTACCAGCACCTGCTCGCCGTCCGGCTCGACCAGGGACCTCTCGGGGAAGAGGCCGCCCGGGCCGAGCTGCTGCGGTGGTGGGCCGAGCAGCCCGAGTCCGCCGACGTCCCGGAGCCGGAGGATGGGTAGGCACCGGTCGGCGGCGCAGGTCGCGCGTCGCGGCGGGGCCACGGCGGCCCGGCCCGGCCGGCGGGGACGGCGTCGGGCCCGGGCCGACTCGCTGACGACGGCGCTGCTCGCGGTCCCCTGGGTCACGGTCGTGCTCCTCGTGCTCGTGCCGGTCGCCGCGGTCGACCTGCTGCGGCCGGCGGTCTACGCCGCCACGACCACGGTGACCGCGACCTCCGAGGAGGCGGCCGGCCGCGCCGCGGTCGACCTGACCCGGGCCGACGTCGTGGGCCGGGTGGAGGACCGGATCGAGCTCGAGGACGCCTGGCGGGGCACGGTGCACCTCGCGGTGGACCGGGCGGGGGAGCCGGACGAGGTCAGGGTGCTGGCGAGGGCCGCCGATCCCCGCCTTGCGGCCCTGGCCGCGGACACGGCGGCGGCGCTCGCGGTCTCCGACGCCCCCGAGGACCTCGCCCTCAGCGCGGCCGCGGCGGTGCCGACCCGCCCGGAGGGCGAGGGGCCCCGCTGGTGGGTCGTCTCGGCCGTGCCCCTGCTCGTCCTGGCCGCGCTCGTGGAACGGGTCCGGGCCCGGCGCGAGACCGCACCGGCCCGCGGTGCGGGAGGACCCGTCCGACCGGTCCGGGACGCCACGTGAGCGGCGCGGCATACCCTCCTCGCGCCTCGCCCGACCCCGCCCCCGACGGGACCGCGGGCACCACGGCCGGCCCGGGGGGCGGGAGCGAGGCGCTGCCGACCCGGGCCCGGCTGCGCGCGATGCGCGCCTACCGCCATGCCCTGCGGGTCCCCCCGGTCCCGCGGGACTTCCGCGCCGACATCGAGGGCATGCGGGCGATCGCCGTCATCGCGGTGATGCTCTGGCACGCCGGGGTGACGCTGCTGCCCGGCGGCTTCGTCGGCGTGGACGTCTTCTTCGTCGTCAGCGGCTTCCTCATGACCGCCCTCCTCCTGGAGGAGGCGCGCGCCCGCGGCCGGGTCGACCTGGGCCGCTTCTACGCCCGCCGGGCCCGGCGCCTGCTGCCGGCGGCGCTCACCGCGCTCGTGGGGACCGCCCTGCTCACCCTGGCCTTCATCCCGCGGACCCGGTGGGGGGAGATCGGCGGCGACCTCGTGGCGTCGGCGGCCTACCTGGTCAACTGGCGCCTGGCCGACCGGTCCGTGGACTACCTCGACCTGGAACGGGCCCCCACACCGGTGCAGCACTACTGGTCGCTGGCGGTGGAGGAGCAGTTCTACATCCTCTGGCCCATCCTGCTGCTGCTCGTCCTGCTCGTGGCCCACGGGCGGGCGAGGGTGTTCACCACGTGGGTGTGGGCCCTGACCGCGGTGCTGCTCCTGGGGTCGCTGGGCCTGTCCTGGTGGTGGACCCAGGCGCACCCGTCGCAGGCCTACTTCGTCACCTTCACCCGGGTGCACGAGCTCATGCTCGGCGCCGTCGTAGCCCTGGGGGCGGCCGCCTGGCCACGGCTGCCCCGGCTCGTGGCGGCGGCCGTGGGCTGGCTGGGGCTGGGGATGATCGTCGCGGCGTTCTTCGTCATCGACCTCGCCACGCCCTTCCCGGGGACCTGGGCGCTGCTGCCCACGGGGGGGACCGCCCTCGTGATCCTCGCCGGGGCGGCCGCCGGCGGCTGGGGCCCCGAACGGCTGCTCCGGGCGCGGCCGCTGCAGTGGGTCGGGCGGATCAGCTACAGCCTCTACCTGTGGCACTGGCCGTTCGTGGCGGCCGCCGCCTCCCTCGCCGGTGTCGGGACCGGGGGCCCGGACGCCCTGCCGGTGAGCTGGGGCCTGGTCGCCGTGCTCGTCTCCGTGGTGCCGGCCTGGCTGTCGTTCCGGTACGTCGAGGAGCCGGTCCGGGTCCGGGGCCGGGTGCTGGCCCGTCACGTCCCGCCCGGCGTGGTGACCCAGCGGGGCCTGCGGCTGGGGCTGAACTGTTCGCTGGCCGGCGTGCTGCTGGGCATGACCGTCGTCGCGCTCGGGCCGACGTCGCTGACCCCTGGCACGGTGGCCTGGCGCACCCCGCAGGTGGTCGACGACGTGCGGGCGCCGGTGGGGGCCGGGACGCTGCCGGAGGCCGGCGGTGGTGCGGCCGGACGACAGGGGGCGCTGGCCTCGGCCGTCCTGGGCGCCGCGGGGTGGGGCGGCGACGGCGACGGCGACGGTGGCGCCGCGACCACGGACGCGGAGGCGACCGCCACGGCCGCACCGGTGCAGCCGGAGATCCCCGACGAGCTGCCCACCCTGGCCGTCCCCTTGGAGCAGGTCGCCGACGACCGGCCGGTGATGGAGCCGGAGGGCTGCTTCGTGGGCATCGCCGGCAGCGACCCGGGGGTGTGCCGGGCCGGCGACCCCGACGGCGAGGTGACGATCGCCCTCAACGGCGACAGCCACGCGGGGATGTGGATCACCGCCCTCGACGAGATCGGGCGGGACCGCGGCTGGCGGATCGTGTCGCTGACCAAGTCGTCCTGCCCGCCGGCCCCCGGCGTGGAGGTGGAGCGCCCCGGGCAGCGGGGCGGCACCTACGACCAGTGCACGGCCTACCAGGCCGGGGTCGACGAACGGCTCGCCGAGCTGGACCCGGACGTGGTCCTGCTCTCGTCGGCGGCCTACGACGTGCCGCCCGACGAGCTCGCCGCGGCCATGGCCCGGCGCGTGGACAGCCTGCGGGAGGCGGGCGCCGTCGTCGGGATGGTCCGGGACGTGCCACGGGTGCCGTTCGACATGCCGGAGTGCCTCCTCGACAACCCCGGCGAGGCGAGCAACTGCGCGTTCCCGCGGGAGGAGGGACTGGTCCGTTCCGGGGTGGGGCAGGACGAGCTGGCCGCCCTGCGCCCGGGGATGCCGGTGCTGGAGTTCAACGACGCGGTGTGCCCCGGCCCGGTCTGCTCGCCGGTGCTGGGCGGCGTCGTGGTCTGGCGGGACTCCAACCACCTGTCGGCCACCTACGTCCGCTCGCTGCGCGACCTGGTCGAGGAGCAGGTCACCCCGCTGGTGGAGGCGTCGCGGCTGCCGGAACCGGCCCGGACCGTGCTGCTGGAGGGGACCAGGCTCGGGCGGTCCTCGTCGTCGACTCCTCGTCGGTGATCCGCCAGAGCAGCCATCCCCAGGCGGCCGCGCGCAGCAGCACGACGACGGCGTAGGCCAGCGGCGGCAGCCCGCGGCCCGGGTCGCTGTCGAAGGCGATGTGCAGCCAGGTGGCCACGAAGTGCAGGGTCTCCACCCCGGCCCAGACCAGGTGCTCCCACCAGGGACGCGCCGACAGCACGAGGAGGGGAAGCACCCACAGGCCCGACTGCACCGACAGCGAGGGGGCGGTGAGGGCCACCACCGCAGTGGCGGCGGCCGCGACCTGGACGAGGCCCCACCGCGGGCGGCGTGCCAGGACCACGGCCAGCGCGACGGCGGCCACCCAGCCGGCGACGGCGACCCACGTGGAGGCCGTCGTCCCGAGCGGGAAGCCCGCGAGGCGGGGCATCATCTGGACCGCACCGTAGCCGGCCCCCTGCGACCACCACTGCTCGGCGGCGGTCAGCGCCTGGGGCTCGACGGCGACGAGGGGGACGAGCAGCAGGAGGGCACCCAGGGCGGCCCCGACCACGGCCTGGGCGGCGCGCAGGAGGTGGCCCTCGCGCCGGGCGACCAGGACGAGGGCGAGCAGCACGAGCAGCGGGAACGGCCGGACGAGGACGGCCCAGCCCAGCAGGGCACCGGCCAGCCACGGATGCCTGCGCTGCCAGGCCCACAGCGCCACCAGGGTGAGCACCACGCCGAGCAGGTCGACCGAGACCAGGGCCAGCGTCACCAGCACCGGGCTGACCGCGAGGTGGGCGGCCCGCCAGGGGCTCCGGGGGAGCAGCGCGACCGCCGCCACCACGCCGATCGCGAGCAGGGCCGTGGCGAGCAGCGCCCAGGCGACGAAGACGCCCTGCTGCGCCCCCAGGCCGGCACCGGCCGGAGAGACCCGGGCCAGCAGCCACAGCACCAGGCCGGGCAGGGGCGGCTGGGTCGAGGGCACCTCGCCGCTCCACGGCAGCAGCCCGTCGGCCAGCGGCGAGCTGACGTGCACGACCGGGACGTCGGAGTAGCAGGCCCGCCAGAACTGGTCCGGCGTGCTCCAGCCCTTCAGCAGGCAGTGCCCCTTCTGCCAGACACCCAGCGCGAGCATCCCCGCCCCCAGGACGACGAGCGCAGCGGCCACGCCGGCCAACCCGCGACGACCGACCACGCCGTGCCGTCCCAGCGGTCCGCCCACCACGCCGGTCGCCCGGGCGACCACCGGGTCGCGCCAGGACGGGACCCGCCAGGGCACGTCGCGGCGTCGACCCTCACGGGACGGGACGGCGGTCACGCGTCCGGGGTGGCCCTCGCCGACGTGGGCGCCCCGTCGCCGGGAGGCCCGGCGGCGTCGCCGGCGCTCCCATCCCCGGAGCCGCCGCCGTCGCTCCCGCCGGCGTCACCCTCGCCCCCGCCGTCGCCTCCGCCGTCCCCCGGTGGCGGGGTCGAGGTGGTCGGCGGGGCCGGGTCGGTCGTGGGCGGAGCAGGGTCGGCCGGCTCGGTGGGCTCCGGCTCCGTGGGCTCCGGGGTGGTCGGCTCAGGGGTGGTCGGCTCCGGCTCCTCGGTGGGCTCCTCCGTCGGCTCCTCGGTCGTGGGGTCCTCGGTCTCGTCCTCCGTCGGCGACGGGGTCGGTGCCGGCTCCTGGGTCGTCGGGGCGACCTCCTGGGTGGGCTCGGGGGTCACGACCATCTGGTCGCCCACCCCCGCACGCTCAGGGAACGGCAGCACCTCCTCGCCCTCCAGGGCCAGGCGCATGAACTCGCCCCAGACCTGGGCCGGGAAGGTGCCGCCGGTGACCTGGTCGAGCCCGGCGACGTCCTGCATCGGCACGGTGCCGTCGCCCTTGTACATCACCACCCCGGCGGCCAGCTGCGGGACGAACCCGTCGAACCAGGCGGAGACGTTGTTCTCGCTCGTCCCGGACTTGCCGGCGCTCGGCCGGCCCAGGTCTCCGGCGGTGGTCCCGGACCCCTGGGTCATCACGTAGGTCATCGCGTCGATGACGTCGGCGGCGACGTCGGCCTCGATCCCCTCCTCGGTCTCCGGCTCGGCCTCGTAGGTGGTCTCCCCGCCGGCCGTCACCACCCGCTCGACGAGGTAGGGCTCGGCCCGCTCGCCCTCGGCGGCGATCGTGGCGTAGGCGTTGGTCATCTCCACCAGCGTCGGCGAGGCCGTGCCCAGGACGTTGGTCAGGTCGGCGCCCAGACCGGGGGTGTCCTCCGGCAGGCCCAGGTCGACGGCCGTCTCGACCGTCTGCTCGGGCCCGACCTGCTCGTTGAGCTGGACGTAGGTCGTGTTGACCGACTCGGCGAGGGCGACCCGCAGGTCGAGCACGCCGAAGGAGATGTCGCGGAAGTTGCGCACCTCGACCTCGCCACCGGGCGTGCCGAAGGTCATCGGGCTGGGGCCGGGCAGCTCGGTGGTCGTCGAGATGCCCTCGCCCACGGCCGCGGCCAGCGTGATCGGCTTGAACAGCGACCCGGCCTGGACCTGGGCGTCGGTGGCCGCGTTGAGCTGGGTCTGCTGGTAGTCCGCCCCGCCGTACATCGCGGTGATCGCCCCGTCCCCGGGACGCACCGCCGTCAGCGCGGTGGTGATGTCGTCGGCGTTGTCCCCGGTGGGGGCGAACGCGTCCACGGCCTCGACGGCGGCGTCCTGGTGCTGCTCGACGATGGTCGTGGTGACCCGCAGACCGCCGGAGTCGATGGCGGCGTCCTCGAGCCCGAGGAGCTCGCGCAGGTCCTCGCGGACCTGCTGCGCGACATACCCCTGCACCCCCTGGACCGCCGTGGACGGCGGGGTCGGCCCGACCTCGGGGAACTCGGTGGCGTCGCGCTCGCCCTCGCCCAGCCAGCCCTCCTCGACCATCCCGCCCAGGACGTAGGCCACCCGGTCGCGGGCCCGTTCCTCGTTGCCCTCGGCGAAGTCGGGGTCGAACAGCGACGGCGCGTTGGTGACCGCGGCCAGGAAGGCGCCCTCGCCGACGGTCAGGTCCGAGACGTCCTTGTCGAAGTAGGCCCGGCTGGCGGTCTGGATGCCGTAGGCGCCGCGGCCGAAGTAGACGGTGTTGAGGTAGTTCTCCAGGATCTGGTCCTTGGACTGCTCGTTGTCGATCTTCACCGAGATGATCAGCTCGCGGAGCTTGCGCTCCAGGGTCTGCTCCTGGGTGAGGTAGTAGTTCTTGACGTACTGCTGGGTGATCGTCGAGCCGCTCTGCACGCCCTCCCCGCGCAGCGTGCGCCAGGCGCCCCGGGCCAGGCCGGTGGGCGAGATCCCCTCGTTCTCGTAGAACGACCGGTCCTCGGCGGCGAGCACCGCCTGCTGCACGTGCTCGGGCACCTGGTCCAGCGGCACGGACTCGCGGTCGAAGCCGCCGGTGAACCGGGCCAGCTCCGTCTCGCCGTCGGCGTAGTAGAGGATCGTGCTCTGGGCCTCGGCGAAGTCGTTGGGCTCGGGCACGTCCGTGCGGGCGTAGGCCCAGGCCAGCGCCGCCGTCAGCAGCACCACGACGAGCAGGGCCAGGCCGACCAGCCAGAGCAGGACGCGGCGCAGCCGGCCGGGTCGGCGTCGGCGGCGCCCCTTGGCGGGGCGGCGGGCGGTGCGGGTGCGGGAGGAACTCACGTGGACCATTGTGCCTGGACCGGCTGACGGGTCTGCCGGAATGCAGGGGTACCCTGGGGAGTTGAGCGTTCTCGGTGGGCGGCCCCGGACAGGGACCGCCCTCACCGTGCCGGGGTCCCGTCGGGCGCCCCGCAGAGTCGAGACCCGGGTCGCCCCGTCGGGCGCCCCGTGCAGTGAGCTTCGAGGAGAGATGTATGACGTCCGTGCGCGTGGCGATCGTCGGTGTGGGCAACTGTGCCAGCTCCCTGGTCCAGGGTGTCGAGTACTACAAGGACGCCGACCCGTCGGCCACGGTGCCGGGGCTGATGCACGTGCAGTTCGGGGACTACCACGTGCGGGACGTGGAGTTCGTCGCCGCGTTCGACGTCGACGCCAAGAAGGTCGGCTCCGACCTGGCCGACGCGATCGACGCCAGCGAGAACAACACGATCAAGATCGCCGACGTCCCGCAGTCCGGCGTCACCGTCCAGCGCGGCCCGACCCTGGACGGCCTGGGCAAGTACTACAGCCTGACCATCGAGGAGTCGGACGCCGAGCCGGTCGACGTGGTGCAGGCCCTCAAGGACGCCCAGGTCGACGTCCTCGTGTCCTACCTGCCCGTCGGCAGCGAGGAGGCGGACAAGTTCTACGCCCAGTGCGCCATCGACGCCGGGGTCGCCTTCGTCAACGCGCTGCCCGTCTTCATCGCCTCCGACCCCGTGTGGGCCAAGAAGTTCGAGGACGCCGGCGTGCCGATCGTCGGGGACGACATCAAGAGCCAGGTCGGGGCGACCATCACCCACCGGGTCATGGCCAAGCTGTTCGAGGACCGCGGCGTCGCCCTGGACCGCACCTACCAGCTCAACGTCGGCGGCAACATGGACTTCAAGAACATGCTCGAGCGCGAGCGGCTGGAGTCCAAGAAGACCTCCAAGACCCAGGCGGTCACCTCCAACGTGGCCCACCAGTTCGCCGACCGCGACGTGCACATCGGCCCCTCGGACTACGTCCAGTGGCTGGACGACCGCAAGTGGGCCTACGTGCGGCTCGAGGGCCGGGCCTTCGGGGACGTGCCGCTGAGCCTGGAGTACAAGCTCGAGGTGTGGGACTCGCCCAACTCGGCCGGCATCATCATCGACGCCATCCGCGCCGCCAAGATCGCCAAGGACCGCGGCCAGGGCGGCCCGGTCGTCGGCGCCTCGGCCTACCTGATGAAGTCCCCGCCGGTGCAGATGCACGACGACCTGGGACGCGCCGAGGTCGAGGCGTTCATCCGGGGCTGAGGCTGCCCGGTAGCGTGTCGCAGGTGCGCCCCCAGCAGATCCTCCTCCTCGGAGCCGGTGTCGGAGCAGTCCTCACCGCGGCTGCCACCGCGGCAGCGCTCACGGGACTCTGGTGGCTGGTGGTCCTGGCCGGGATGGCGCTGCTCTCCTTCGTCCTGCTCGTGGCGCTCGACATCGTGCGCCGGGTACGGGAGACGCGCCGCTTCCTGCACGGTGAGCTCCGCCGGCTCAACGAGGGAAGCGGGGCGCCCGTGGGATCCGCCGCCACGGCGGAGGACGTCGTGGGAACGGTCCGCGCGCTGCAGGCCCAGTACACCGGACGGCTGGACCGTCTCCAGGACGCCGTCGACGAGGTGCTCCGCCGGGATGAGCGGCGCTGAGACCCACCGCCGGGAGTCCGGGGGCCGATGATGTCAGCAACGACGCCGACGCCGGTGCGGGCGACACGCCCGCGGGTGAGCCAGGACACGGCGAGCAACAAGATCCTCCTCGACCACCCCGACGCCCTCGCGGTCACCGCACTGCGTACCCGGTCCGTGCACGCGAGGGAGGTCCTCGTCGAGGCCGCCTGGCCGGGCCGCTCCGCGGAGGAGATCGATGCCTGGGTCGCCGACCGGCTCGCCGGTGCCGAAGGGCGACACCTCCCGCCCGGGATGGACGCGTTCCACCTCGGGCAGTACGCCCGGGTCCTCGTCCTGCAGACCGGCGACCCGGACGACCGGCGACGCGGGCGCACCCTGCTGGAGGCGCTCGCGACGGGGGACGGGGCGACGCTGACCCAGCTGCACCCCCAGGCGGTGCAGCTCCTGCTGCACCTGCGCTGCCAGGACCGGGACCATGCCGGCTGCGCGGCCCTCCTGGACCACCCACAGGTCCCCGGGGACGTGGCCGAGGCCGTGCGCGCCGACCTGGCCAACCCGTTCCTCGCGGCCCGGGCCGGCGCTGGCCAGGGGCCTGCTCCCGGAGAGGTCGAGGACTGGCTGGCTCTGCTCGGCACCGCGTTGCGCGGCCCGGGACTGGCGCCGTTGCGGCTGGACCCCGCCGGCGTGGGAAGGCCCTTCGACCGTCTCACGACGGACAGCCCGCCGCGGGCCGACCGCCACGGCGACCCGTTGGTGACCGTTGCCATCAGTACCTACCATCCGGGGCCGCCCCTGCTCACTGCCGTGCGCTCCCTGCTGGCGCAGTCGTGGGAGCACCTCGAGGTGATCGTCGTCGACGACGCCTCCGGGCCTGCCGCCGAGCCGTGGCTGCAGCGCGCCGAAAGCCTGGACCCGCGGATCAGGGTCGTCCGCAAGGCGGTCAACGGAGGTACCTACCGGGCGCGGAACACCGCCCTCCGTCAGGCCAGGGGACAGCTGTTCACCACCCTGGACTCCGACGACTGGCTCCACCCCCGAGCCATCGAGACCCTCGTGCGGGCGCTCGAGGAGGACCCTCGACGGATCGCGACGAGGGCCATGGGGGCCCGGGTCGACGAGGACCTCTCACTCGTGCGTCCCGGTTACCGGCACCGGGTCCTCGCCGCTCCCACGTTGCTGTTCCGGGTCGACCTGGTCCTGCCCCGTGTCGGCTTCTTCGACCCGGCCCGTAAAGCGGCCGACACCGAGTTCGCCCGCCGGCTCGAGGCAGCCTTCGGCCCGGCCGCCGTGCACACGGTGGACACCTGCCTGCTGCTGCTGCGGTCCGGCGAGACGCTCTCCTCCTCGGAGTTCGGGCGGGGCTGGCGGCACGGCGCCCGGCACGCCTACAAGACTCTCTACGCGCCCTGGCACGAGGAGATCGTCGCGGGCGCGACGGCATACCTGGACCCGTGGACGGACCGCCCGGTGCCGGAGCCGAGGCGGTGGTCCCGCCCCCGGGATGCGGGGCTGGCCCCGCGGCGGGACCTGGACCTTGTGCTCGCCGGGGACTGGCGGCGCTACGGAGGTCCGCAGCGGTCCATGCTCGAGGAGCTCCGTGCCGCGCGGGAGGCCGGTCTGCGGGTTGGGGTCCTGCACCTGGAGGCCCTGCGCTTCGCGACCACCCGGGACCTGCCCCTGTGCGCACCCGTCGTGGAGCTGCTCCGGCGCCGTGAGGTGGAGTGGGTGCAGCTGGACGACGCCGTGGACGTCGAGGTGCTCCTGGTGCGCTACCCGCCGGTGCTCCAGCACCCGCCGCACGTGACGTCGGGACAGGCACTCCGGCCCCGACACCTTCTGATCGTCGCCAACCAGACCCCCCTGGAGCCGGACGGCACCGACCAGCGGTACGTCGTCGCCGACGTCACCGCGAGGGCCCGGAAGCTCTTCGGGGCCGACCCCATGTGGGTCCCTCAAGGACCCGTCGTGCGCGAGGTCCTCCGGGAGCAGGACCCCGACGTTGCGCTGACGGACTGGGACAACCCCGGCCTCATCGACGTGGAGGAGTGGTCGAGGCCGCCGGGGGCGCGGGCGGCCCGGGGGCCGGGCGAGCGGCCGGTGGTGGGCAGGTGGTCCCGGGACCACCCCCTGAAGTTCCCCCGTACCCATGCCGAGCTGCTGCAGGCCTACGACCTGGGTCCGGACGTGCACGTGCGGATGCTGGGCGGGCGGGCGACGTGGAAACGCCTGGCGGTGGAGGCCGGTCTCCCGGAGGACACCCCCCTGCCAGCGACGTGGGACCTGCTGCGGGCGGGGTCCGTCGACCCCCGGGAGTTCGTCCGCGGCCTCGACCTGGTCGTCTACCACGACAATCCGGACCGGCACGAGGCGTTCGGCCGGGTGCTACTGGAGGCGGCGGCCTCCGGCGTGGTGACGATCGCCGACCCGAAGCACCGACCGGTCTTCGGCGACGTGCTCGACTACGCGGAGCCCGGGCCGGCGACCCGGGAGCTGGTCCAGGCCTACCTGTCCTCCCCGGACCGCTACCGCGAGCGGTCCCGGGAGCAGCAACGCCTGGTGCGCGAGCGCTACTCTCACACCTCCTTCCTGGACCGCCTGGCCTCGGTGCCAGGGGTACGTGCGGGATGGGCGGCCGGCCAGGTGGACGACGCCGCCGGGACGGCGCCCTGGCGGGGGGAGGCCAGGCTGCAGGTGCACGCCACCGGTGAGCGCACCCTCCCGCTCGCGGTCACCGTCGAGACGCTGGACGGGGATCCGCTCGGCGCGCACACCACACCGCTGCGGACCGCCGCCGACGGCACCCGGGCCGACCAGCTCGTCGTGCTGCACCGGCCACCCTGGTCGACGACCACCCGGGAGGGGCTGGGGGCCGCCCTCGACGTCCCCGCGGAGGGGGACGTCGACGAGGCGGTGATCGCGGCGGTCGACGGACGGCCGGACGTGGCGGCCGTGGTCCTGAGCCGGGACGGCGAGGTGCGCGTGGTCGCGACCGGAGGGGCCGTGGTCGACGACGGCGGACCCTTCCGGCTGGCCGGCGGGTCGAGGACCGTCCGGCTGCGACGGGGCTGAGGTCCCCCCGGGCTCAGTCCCGGGGGAGCAGCGGCAGCAGCCGGTCGCTGAACGGCAGCGCCACCGGCCGGACCCCCTGGACGAGGTCCCAGCTGCGGGGGCGTCCGCGGGACCCGTCGGGAACGGCGCCCAGCCAGACGACGGCGTCGCGCGGGAGGGCCTGGACGAGCGCGTCGCCGACGGGGACGGGGAGGTCGTCGCGGCCCCAGGTGCGGTGCAGGGCAGTCGAGGCGGCCTCGCGGGCGCTTCGCCCTGGCTCGCCCGCCGACCCGTCGACGTCCTCGTGCACGCCGACCAGCCGATGGACCAGACCGGCCTCGACGGCGGCCCGGTTCGCCCCGATGGCCCGGTCGGCCGCCCGGTCGTCGGCGTGCCGGTCCCACCAGGTGACGGCGCCGGCGACCGGCCCGCCGTGACGCAGGTTCAGCAGCTCACCGGAAGAACTGCTGCCGTCCAGCCCCAGCCAGGCAGGGCCACGTCGACGCAGCAGGTCGCCGTGGCGCGCCAGCCGGGCGCCGTGGGTGGCGGCGGGCCCGGCGTGACCGCCCGGGTCGGCCACGTCGAGGACCGGCGCGGGGGTGAGCGCCCCGGTGCCGGGAGGCCGGCTGCCGGAGAGCACGTGGGAGCCCCTGATCGCCTCGCTCGCGCCGCCCGCAGCGAGCGTGGCGTGCGACACCAGGGTCCGGGCGTCGTCCAGCAGGTGCAGGCCCAGGCTGACGAGCGGGTCGGACAGGACGACGGTGCCTCCCGGCGACCGGAGCAGGACGAGCCAGCTGCCACCCAGCACCGACGCGGTCGGGACGGCCCGGTCGGGGTCCTGGTGCAGCAGGTCGAGCAGGCGCTCGGCGACCTCCCGGGCCCCCACCAGCCCGGCCCCGACGTCCACCGGCTCGCCCAGCACGAGGACCCAGGCGTCCGGGGAGCCCGCCGTCGCGCGGCCCAGCCCGGGATGGTGCCGCAGCTGCGCCCCGTCCCCGGGCAGGAGGACCCGCGACCAGCCGCCCGGCACGTGGACCGCCGGTGCCGGGCCCGCTCCCGCCGCGGCGGGGAGCACGGCATACCCCCGCGCCCAGGAGAGGCGCGCCAGGTCCGTCGACCGTTGCTGCCGACGGACCGCCGCCGAGGCACGGCGCCCGAGCGGGCCGGGCAGGAGGGCGGCGGCGGACCGGAACTGCGGTCGACCGGCCGACTCCAGTCGTCTGGGCAGCCGGGCCCGGGGCTCCTCGTGGAGCAGGCGGTGGAGGAGCACCTTGGCCTCGCGCTGCGGGTAGGGCAGCGACAGCATCGTCTCCAGCAGGACCCGGTCGTTGAAGGGCAGCAGGATCCGGTGGCCCAGGTCGCCGTCGACGAACTTCTGCCAGCCCCACCGCCCGATCCGCTGCTCCCAGTAGAAGAGGTCGTGGTGGTCGTAGCCGAGCAGCCGGTCGGGGGTCATCGCGGCGTGCTCCACGTAGCCGCCGTACATCCGCTCCGCCAGATCCTCAAGACCCTCGGTGGCGTTCATCATCATGCGGGCCAGCCGGAGCGGGGAGAGAGGCTCGGCGGTGCGGCGACGCAGGAAGGTGGTGCCGGTCTCCGCACAGTTGGACTGCAGTTGCACCAGGTCCCCGGGCAGGTCGGCCCACATGGCGTGGGCCGCCCCCCGGGAGGGCAGCAAGGGGGCGTAGGTGCGGCGGTGCAGGACGTCGAAGGTGCCGCCGGGCGGGGGCTGACGCCACCGCAGCACCCGGTGGGGCAGGCCCAGCTGGGCGGCCACCGCGCTGGCGCCGGTGACGTCGGCCATCGCGGCGGGCTTGGTGCGGGCGTCCCGGGGGTTCACGTAGGTGAAAACGAAGCCGTCTCGCTCGCGCAGGGTCGTTGTGGCGACGGCCACGGTGGCCCGGCTGTCCAGCCCGGCCGTCAGGCTCACCGCCGGCCTGCCCAGACCGGCCAGCAGCTCGACGTGGGCCGTCAGCCTGGTCCGGAAGGTGTCGTAGGCGGCAGCAGCGTCCGTGGTCACGCGCCGGTCGCGCCACGGCCAGAAGCGTTCGTGCTCCACGGTCGGCGCGGAACCGCCCGGCCGGCCCACGTGGACCCGGAGGAGGGCGTTGGGGAGGAGCTGGTCCAGACCCTCGTAGGCCGTCCGCCGCCCCGGCAGGTAGGTCACCGCCCCGCGACGGCGCGCGCGCAGCTCCTCGAGCAGCTCCAGTGCGTCGCGGTCCTCGACCAGGCCGAGGCTGCCCGCCACGAGGGAGGCGGAGCTGGCCAGGGCCAGCCGACCGTCCGCCGTCGCGGCGAAGACCGGCTGGGTGGCGTGCGTGTCGGGGAGGACGAGCAGGTCGCAGGGAGCGGGCCACGCGGCCCGGAGCTGCGGGGCGCGCACGGCCAGCAGCGTCCAGCGTCCGCCCAGCTCGGCGGCCTGACGGACCAGGGCGTCGTCCCCGCCGGCGGCCCAGGTGCGTGCCAGCCCCCCGACGATCGCGGTGCCTGTCGTGGTCTTGGCCTGGACGTCGACGGGATGGCCGACCAGCATCACCGTCCCCGCGTCGGACCGTGCGGAGGAGAGAACCGTCCGGGGGTGGAGGTGCAGGATGCCGGAGCGGACCGAGGTGCTGTCCCGGCGCCAGCCCGCGACGTCCGACGGGGCGGGGGGCGGCTCGTCCCGGGACCCGCCGGCCCGCAGCAGCCAGCCGTGCGGGTGCGCGCCGTCCAGCACCAGGGCTGGTTCCACCTCCTGGGGAGAAGCTGACGGCACGGACGCTTCAGCTCCCTCGGTGCACCTGAAGGCCCTCGGGGAACCGCTCCGGCAGGTGACGCAGCACCGCGATGTCGACCGGGTCGAGGGTCACGTCGGCGTGGGAGGAGACCGGGACGGCTCTCGCCATGTACCACAACCGGTAACGATCGGTCACCGATGAGACCCTCCGGGCCAGGTAGCTCTCCCACGATCCGGGGGCGGGCACACCGTCGGCGGTCCAGCCACCGGCCGCCCAGGTATCGCTCGGGACGACGTGCTCGAGGACATATCCGTGCGCCCGCGCCTCGTTGAACACCGGGCGGTCGAGCACGAGGACGGGCCGGAAGGAGAGGCACTCCTCCTGAAGCTCGGCCACGTGGTCGACGAGCTGTGCCGCCTGGACAGGGGTGAGCCCGAGGCCGAGGACACCCACGACGGGGAGCCGCAGCACGTCAGGACCAGCAACGTGCCGGTCGGGCTGAAGCACGACGGGCACCTGACCGGCACCGACCCCCGGCGTGAAGACGCGGGTGGCCAGGTCGGTGAGAAGTGGACTGGTCCTGATCCGCGGCAGCACGGTGTCCGTCATGTGGTGCCAGCCTGGGGCTCGACGGACCCACCGGGCGAGGCGTTGCTGGCGGCGGCGGGCGGCTGCCGACTGTCCTCCGAAGCCGGTCATGGGCGGGCCTCCCGCCGGGAGGGGGAGCTCGAGGCCACCGCGAGGATGGTGCGCGCCGCCTCGGCGGCGCCGTTGCCCGGGTCGTCCCGGCGTGCCTGCGCGGACAGTTCGTTCCCTCGTGCGACGAGCTCGTCGACCAGACACTGGGCCTGACCGCCCGCCAGGGAGTCGGTCGAGAGGGCCCAGCCCCGCCGCGCCGCTTCCCGTGCCCGTCCCACCTGGTCGTCCAGCGAGGTGTGAGTGTTGGGGACGAAGATGCTCGGCACCCCCAGCCGCAACGTCTCGTGGAAGGAGTTGTACCCAGCTGCCGTGACGGCGTAGTCGAACGCGGCGAAGTGCTCCGAGAGGGGGAAGTGACGGACCAGGTGCACGCCGGCACCCGCATAGGCCCGTTCGGCGATCGCCGGCGCGGTCACGCAGACGTCGATCTGCCGGGACTGGAGTGCCGCGACGGCAGCACCGATCTCGTCGTTCGTGTCGTTGATGTTGCCAGCTCCCAGGGAGACCAGTGCCAACGGCCCCTCCGCCGGGAGGCCGAGCACCCTTCGGGAGTGGGTTCGGGTGCTCAGGTCGTCCTGGTCGACGAGCGTGACCGGCGGCACACGGGTGACGTCGTCCGCGGGTACGGCGGCGGTGGCGCCCCGATCGGCCTGACCCGCCAGGTCCCCTGGCTCGATCACCGCGTCGAACCAGGCCGCCTTCTCCAGCTGGTCGACGTTGCGCCCCGCCTTCCACATGCCCCGTCGCGACCACACTGCCCTGGTCCGGGGGTGGGCGGCCAGGGCCACGTCGAGTCCACGGTAGGGGTGGGTGCCGTCGAAGACGAGCACATCAGGGTCGAGGCGGTGCAGCAGCTCGGTGACCCGCTCGGCGAACAGTGCCCGCCAGGTGGCAGGCAGCAGTCCGGACGCACCCTGGCTGGGCAGATACTCCCAGGGGATTCCCTCCTGCTCGACGACCGGGACGGCCTGCGACAGGGAGAGCACGTGCCGTCGCACCTCGCGGGGCATCCGACGGGAGTAGGCAAGCAGCCGCGTCAGGTGGCCCATGCCTGCGCCGTTGCTGGACACGAGCAGGACGGACGACATAGCGGCGATGATGTCACAGCGCGATAGCATGTCCGGCGCACCAATCGTGACCGCCTGCCCCCATTCCGAGGAGTCGACCAATCGTGGCTGTGGACGCTGTCATCATCGGACTG